>NZ_DAHVHV010000089.1:0-4353 GCF_027317285.1 Ferrovum sp.
AGGCCCATAAGACTCTCGACCGATTTGTGGCCCGGGCCTATGTGGTCTTCAATGTGGAGCAGTGTACCGGTCTGGAAACAATTCCCCCGTTGGCTCTACCTGATCACAAGATCCCGACCAGCCAGAGGGCCGAACAGATCATGGAAGCCATGAAGAAAGATGGCTTAGGTTTTGCCGAGCATCCACAACATGCGTTTTATTCGCCCAGTCGCGATGAAGTCTCATTACCGCCTCGCGAGAATTTCAAATCGGTGGAAGGGTACTATGGCACGGCCTTGCACGAAATCGGCCACGCTACCGGCGCTGCCCAGCGCCTGAACCGGGATGGAATTACCGGTGGACATCGGTTTGGATCGGAGGGCTACGCCAGGGAAGAACTTCGGGCCGAGATTTTCAGTGCCTTCATGGCGGTACAAACTGGCATTCCTCACGACATGACTCAACACCAGGCGTATGTCCAAAGTTGGGCCGATGTGCTCCGGAAGGACAAGCATGAAATCTTCAGGGCTGCGTCTGAGGCTGAAAAAGCCGTGGATTATGTTCTGGCCAGGGAACAGGAATTGCAGATCGGCCAGACCAGGGAATCAGACAGAGGGCAGATACGCGATGCGAAGCGGGAAAAGTTCTTCGGGGTACGCGATACCGAGCATGCGCACATCGAGGGAACGCTGGTGGACATCAGTCACAAGGCGAAAGAACTGTTTGTCCGCGAGCCCGATGGAGAGGTGACAGTTGTGCGATCCCCCGATGGTTTATCATTGGCGAATTACCGGGGGTTGTTCGGGGCGGGGGAGTCTGACGGATTCGAGGGTGCCGTTGAAGCCGCTGCCACGTTGCGTGGCAAGAACATTGTCCTCACCGCCAACGATAGTCGTACCGCGACGCTGGAAGCAAACGGAAAGATGATAGGGCGTGGGGTGGTTGATAAACCCCCAGCACCTTTTTTATCGCGTGAGCCATTCGTGCTCAAGTCTGGAGAGCCTGGCGTCAACGGAGAAATTCTGGAGCTCTTTGATATCTCGGATACCTTAAACCCACAACACATCATTGCCGCAGAACTGCAAACGGACAAAGGCATTGTTCTTGCCCATCGGCATGACTATCAACCGATGAGCGAATTATTGGGGATGAAGGAGCGCCATGTTGAATTGGCGGTGGGGAACGATGGACGGCTGCAAATACAACAAGCCGAAAAGGAGCGTGTGCCCATGCCACAGCCTGTCACGCATCGATACACCCATAACAATGATCTTGACCTGGGACGCTGAAAGCGCAATCCCGTCTCCTCTTGCCCGCGTCTGTCCCCCCTCAGACACGGGCCTTTTTTTGGAGTAATTCAGTGAGTCAGGATACCCTCTACCATATCCCCAAGACGCAACAGGACATCACCCGCTTTGTCTGGGTGGGTTTGGGTCTGTTTGCCATGATCGTTTTGCTATCCTGCTGGGCTGCCACTGAATATGCCGCCTGGAAACTGGGGTTTGATCCTGCGCTTGGGCAGACCATGGCTCCCTATACCTACTTCCCCTTCGATATTCTGGTCTGGACCTGGAAGTATGACCGGCTGGATTACGGCATACCAGTCATGGAAATCTTTACCCATGCACACCTCATCATGGGAGTGGGCGGATTCTTCTCGCTGGTTCTGCCCGTGGCGTTGGCGTATCGCCGGACGCGCAAGGCGGATGCTGAAACCAATGATCTGCATGGTTCCGCCCATTGGGCCACAGCCGAGGAAGTCAGGAAGTCAGGAATTCTTCCCGACAAGCATAACAAGGGTGGCGTTCTGTTCGGTGCCTTTGAAGACAAGGGAAATGTGCAGTACCTGAGGCACAAGGGCCCGGAACACATGATGGTATTTGCCCCGACCAGGTCCGGCAAAGGGGTGGGAATCGTGATTCCCACCTTACTTTCCTGGGATCAGTCCGTGCTGGTCCACGACATCAAGGGTGAAAACTGGGCACTGACCAGCGGATTCCGTCAAAAGGTTTTGGGACAAAGGGTCATCAAGTTTGACCCCACCTCTGAAGAGTCTGCACGGTTCAACCCGTTACAGGAAATCCGGCTCGATGCCAATCTGATCAAGGATGTCCAGAACATCGCCACCATGATTGTGGATCCGGACGGCAAGGGACTCAACGATCACTGGGCCAAGACCGGCTTCGACCTGATGACTGGGGTTGTGCTGTTTGTGTTGCTGTATTGGGAACCTCAAGGACCAGACGTCCGATTACGCTGTCTGCACACGGTTCAGGCCATATTATCCGATGGGGGGCCTATCAGTGACATTGCCAATCAGGAAGCGGCAAGCCAATTGAAAGATGGCGAAAAACCAATCGTAGGCTCCCAGGCCGTGATGACCTATATCCGGAACAAAGCCACTGAGAAATGCAAAACTGCTACCAACTCCCACTTGGCCACTGGCTGGGAGGCTGTCGCCCAGGCGAGCCAGTCTTTTTTGAACAAGGCTCCGAATGAGGCATCTGGGGTACTTTCCACGGCATTATCCTTTCTGTCCCTATATCGCGATCCCATCGTTGCCAACAACACGCGAGTCTCGGATTTCACCCTGGAAAGCCTCATGGGTGGGATTGATATGGACGGCAAGATGGTTACTGAGAAAACGGCGCTTTATCTGGTGGTACCCCCCAGTGACAAGGACCGGCTGAAACCGCTCTTGCGTCTGATCATCAACCAGGTCGTCAGACGACTGACGGAAAGCATGAATTTTGATGCCGGTGGGGCCAGCAAGAGTCGCTACCCTCACCGACTGTTGCTGGTACTGGATGAATTCCCCAGCCTGGGGAAACTGGATATTTTTCAGGAGGCGCTGGCTTTTATTGCGGGGTATGGGCTCAAGGCGTTGCTGATCGTGCAGGACCTGAGCCAGTTGTTTGCCGCCTATGGCAAAGACGAATCCATCATCAGTAACTGCCACATCAGGATTGCGTATGCTCCCAACAAAATCGAAACCGCCGAACTGCTCTCGAAGATGGCCGGGCAATCCACCGTAAGCCATACCCAGCGTCAGTATTCCGGGAATCGGCTGGCCGTGGTGCTCCAGCATGTCAACACCAATGAACAGATCGTTCAACGGCCACTACTCACTGCTGACGAGTGCATGCGTCTGCCTCCAGACGATGAACTGGTCTTCGTGGCGGGATATGCCCCGGTGTACTGCCAGAAAATCAGGTATTACCAGGATGCGGCCCTGAGTGAGCGCATCAAGTTGGGAGCATCCATCACGACTGGGCGAAAAGTATGAATGCGGGTACGGTGCGGCGACTTTATGTGGCCGTGGGTATCCTGATCCTGATGGCCATGACAGCCGTCACAATTCAACAGTCGGGCTGGCGCATCAACCTGACCGAAAGCGAACCCTTGGGCCTGTATCGCATGGAACCCATGCGCCCAGGGCTGGTGATCCTACGGGGGAGCCGGGTTGAGTTCTGTCCGCCCGACGCAGTGACCCCGGAGCGGTTTCCTTTTTATATGCGTGGAAATTGCCTGAACGGAGGGATGCCCATGTTCAAGACCATTGCAGGGGTGCCGGGAGATGTCATTGAGGTCAGTTCCAATGGGGTTCTGATCAATCATCGCCAGTTGCCCTACAGCAATCAGGTGGAAAGATCAAAGCAATTTCCTTGGGTAACTCTGCCGCATCAATCTGGCACGATCACATTGGGGCCGAAACAGTACTGGGTGTACGGGAGCGGAGCCCAGCCAGAACAAGCGGCGCAGAGTTTTGATAGCCGGTATTGGGGGCTAATCAAACCTAGCCAGATCCGCATGTTATGGCTTGAAAATAAAACGGGTTTTATGCAAACATGGTGATTCCAGAATAACTCTCAAAAGGGAAAACCTGAAATATCTGATGAACGAAGGGTAAATCCCCCCTGTAAAAAGTTGGGAATAGAGGTAGAATTTTCTCGATATGAGGCCTATCTGTCCAGAACCCGCGTCAGATCAAGGCTTCACCCTGTGGATTTACGCTGTTTTGGACAGCAATGTGATTGACCTGGAAACATGAGAGAAGAAAACACCATACAAAGAGCCACTGCCGATGATGCGCAAGAAGTCGCCGTAATGGTTGGCGAGTTGCTGGCTGAAATCATGAGTGCTGTTGGAATTCGGGCATTCAATTTCGATCTCAGTGAAACAATTGCCCGGCTCACGAACTTCCTCAGTTGCGAGAAATATTTTGTTTTTGTGGCTCGTGATCACAGTGGGTCCATGGCAGGATTCATTGCACTCTATGAAAGTTATGCTCTTTATGCCGAAGGCGCATTTGGGACCATCCCGGAATTGTATGTCCGACCAGCGCATCGGGGCCAACAGATTGGTTCCCGTCTG
>NZ_DAHVHV010000008.1:0-55635 GCF_027317285.1 Ferrovum sp.
GCTCGCCTGAAGCAGCGGCTGGCGGCGCGATTGGATTGGTCAGGAATGGTGACCGTATCCGTATCGATATTCCGAACCGCAGCATCCATGCATTGGTGAGCGAGGATGAACTGGCCAGGCGCCGCAGCGAGCAAGACAAGTCCGGTTGGAAGCCTGTGCTGCCACGCCCACGCAACGTGTCGGCTGCGCTCAAGGCCTACGCCAGGTTGGCCACCTCGGCCGATAAAGGCGCGGTGCGCAATTTATCGCTCCTCGATTGATCCTGGACCTGGCCCGGAATTCGCATGAAAAGTTATCGAAAAGAGATTTGGTTCAATGTTCAAACGCGTCGGGCATTCGTAAACATTACGTCCGAAGTGGAAAAGTGCCTGAGTGACAGTGGGGTACGGGAGGGTCTGGTCCTGGTCAATGCCATGCATATCTCGGCATCGGTCTTTATCAATGATGACGAGCCCGGCTTGCACCATGACTTCGAACAGTTTCTGGAACGCTTGGCGCCGCACGAGCCCATCACTCAATACCGGCATAACGACACCGGGGAAGACAATGCAGACGCCCATATCAAGCGTCAAATCATGGGACGGGAGGTGGTGGTCGCAGTTACAGGTGGAAAGCTCGACTTTGGTCCCTGGGAGCAGATTTTCTACGGCGAGTTTGATGGCGGACGACGCAAGCGCGTACTGGTAAAAATCATTGGGGACTAAGCCCTACGCCACTTTGGCTAAAAAAAGTGGCACCAAACGAATGTCAGGGATGAACTCCGTCATGCCTTTCGCCGTGAATGGTGATTGAGTCTCCATCGATGATTCTGTGCAGTAGAGCATAGGGACTCAGGACTCAAAGGCGCTTGACCTCGTCGTATTTACGTCTGGATAATCTGGTTCACTACACCCTGCTGCCCCTATCCTATCCACCAACGCCACCGACGATGATTAAAAATCTTACTGCCCGTGATATTTCCAGGTCCCTCTCTTCCACCTATCTGGAACGCGGACAGGTCTATTACCGCCAGGGCAAGGTGACCCGGCAGGAAATCCATCTGGATGGCAACGGCGTGACGGCCATCGTTTCGGGTTCGGGGCGAAACGCCTACCATGTCAAGATCCGTCTCGTGGAACTCCCTGGAGGCGGTATGGAGATCGATGGAGAATGCAGTTGCCCCGTGGCATATAACTGCAAGCATGTGGCGGCGGCCTTGATCAGCGCCCATACCTATTGCCTGTCCCAGGCGTTTACCAAAGCCCCAGGGACGAGCATCGCAAAACCAAAGCCCACCCCAGCGGAACTTCCCCAGGAACTCATGGTCTGGCTACAGGAGCTTGAACGGGCCAGCTACCCCGCCATGGACAAGGATGCCCTGCCCCACGAGGTGACTCAACGACTCCTGTATGTGCTGAAACTGACCTCCACTCACCCCCCGCAACTGGGGGTGAGTTATTTCATCAGTCGGGTACTCAAGGCAGGAGGGTTCGGCAAAGCCCAGCCCCACCACACCGTCCTTGATCAGCGCAATCCCGCCCGCTACCTGACGGAGCGCGACCAGGACATTGTGGCCACCATGAGCGGATTACGCGCCCGCCAGCCCCAGGGACGACTGCGAGGCGAAGTGGGCGCCCGAGTGGTCACGGAAATGATTGCCACTGGCCGTTGCTTCTGGGAAACGACCGACGGGGAACCCCTTGCTCTGGGCGAAAAGCGCAGCGCCCAACCGCTCTGGACCATGGATGACGAGGGCAACCAGAAGCTGACTTTCACCCTGGCAGAACCGGCCCATATTTTGCCCTTTGCCCCCCCGTGGTATCTGGACGAGCACACCGGACTGTGCGGCGAGATCGACTCGGGCCTATCCGCCACCGTAGCCCAGGCCATGGCCGAAGCTCCGCTCATTCCACCCACCCTGATACAGCCCCTCAGCAGGGAATTGGCGCGGAAAGCGCCTGCGGCACAGGTACCCTTGCCGCAAACCCTGCAGGAGCGGCAGATTACCCAGGTTGTTCCGGTTCCCTGCCTGCGATTATCCACCGTCGAAGTGCCCGTCCCGTCCTTTGCTTCCGGGGCATCCCGCTTTGATCTCTATGTGCGAAGCCTGATCCGTGAACCCGAGCCGGAAATCATCGAGGTGGCACAGGTGGAATTCGATTATGACGGCATCCGGATCACGGGAACCGACTCCTCTCAGATGATTACGCGCCTTCGGGGAGCGGAATTGTGGCATATCCTGCGCCAGGACGACGCTGAAAAACGCCATATCGAGGAGGTGGAGTGCCTGGGGTTTTTGTCGGCCAGGTTGGCCCATAGCCCATTGGCAAAAATCGTTCCCCACGGCTGGATCCTTGCCGACAATGAGGACTGGACAAACTTTTGTCTGGTGGAACTGCCAGCGCTGAAGGCAGCAGGTTGGCGCGTGGAGGTGGAACCCGGTTTCCGTTTTGATTTTGCCCAAGTGGACGAATGGACCGCCACGGTGGAGGAAGGCAGTGGCAATGACTGGTTTGGTCTGGAGTTGGGAATCCAGGTGGAGGGCCAGAAGCTGAATCTGACGCCGATCCTGCTCAACCTGATACGCCAGTTTCCGAAGCAGTTGACGCCAGCAGCGCTGGCGCAGATGACCGATGATCAGCACATCCTCATCGGCACCCTGCCCGATGGCCGGCCTTTGATCTTGCCCCCCTCCCGGGTGCGCGGCATTCTGTCCGTGTTGGTGGAATTGTTCGACAAGGACGCCCAACTGCAACGTCTGGAACTGTCCCCCTTTCAGGCCGCCCGCCTGGTGGAACTGGAAGAAGCCCACGGGGACTTGCGCTGGATGGGCGGGGAACGGTTGCGCGAACTGGGCAGAAAACTGCAATCCTTTGAAGGGATCCGCCCCGTTCCTCCCCCGGCGGGACTGATGACCGGGTTGCGCGGCTACCAGCAGGAAGGGCTCAACTGGTTGCAGTTTTTGCGGGAATACGATCTGGCAGGGATCCTTGCCGACGACATGGGGCTGGGCAAGACGGTTCAGGCCCTGGCCCATCTGCTGGTGGAAAAGGAATCCGGACGCATGACCCATCCCTGTCTGGTGGTGGCGCCTACCAGCCTGATGTTCAACTGGCACCGGGAAGCGGAGCGCTTTGCTCCCTCCCTGCGGGTTCTGGTCCTGCAAGGGTTGGAGCGCAAACAGCATTTCGACGCATTGGGAAATTACGACCTGGTGCTGACCACTTATCCTTTGCTGCCAAGAGACCGGGAAGTGCTGACCGGGCAGCAGTTTCATACCCTGATTCTCGATGAGGCGCACATCATCAAGAACCCCAAGTCCCAGGCCACCCTCATCGTGCACCAGATCCAGGCGCGCCATCGGTTAGCGCTGACGGGAACCCCTCTGGAAAACCATCTGGGCGAATTGTGGACCCTGTTCCATTTTCTGCTGCCGGGATTGCTGGGCCATGACAAGAGTTTTCGCAAACTGTTTCGCACCCCCATTGAAAAACAGGGCAACAGCGAACGGCGCGGCATTCTGGCGCGGCGCATCGCCCCCTTTCTGCTGCGTCGAACCAAGTCCCAGGTGGCGCAGGAATTGCCTCCCAAAACCGAGATGGTGCGCTATTGCCAACTGGAAGGCCCCCAGCGGGATCTGTATGAAGCCATCCGGGTGGCCATGCATGAAAAGGTACAACAGGAAATCGACAAGAAGGGCATGAACCGCAGTCAGATCATCATTCTCGACGCCCTGCTCAAACTGCGCCAGGTGTGCTGCGATCCGCGCCTGCTCAAGTTGCCCGCCGCGCAAAAGGTGAAGCAGTCGGCCAAACTGGAATTGCTCATGGGTCTGCTGCCGGACATGCTGGAAGAAGGGCGGCGGATCCTGCTGTTTTCCCAATTCACTTCCATGCTGGCCCTGATCGAGGAGGAATTGATGAGCCGAGAGCTGCCCTATGTGATCCTCACCGGCGATACCCTCGATCGTGCCACCCCGGTCAACCGCTTTCAGCAGGGGGAAGTATCCCTGTTCCTGATCAGCCTCAAGGCCGGCGGGGTGGGATTGAACCTCACGGCAGCCGACACCGTGATTCACTATGATCCCTGGTGGAATCCCGCCGTGGAAAACCAGGCCACGGACCGGGCTCACCGCATCGGCCAGGAAAACCCGGTATTCGTCTACAAACTGCTGACCGAGGGAACGCTGGAGGAGAAGATCATCGCCCTCCAGGAGCGCAAAAGGGATCTGGCCCAAGGAGTTCTGGCGGGTGCCGGAGAAGCCACGACTTCCCTCACGGCCACCGAACTGGCCCAGTTGTTCGAGCCTTTGGGGTAAATCCGCCTTGGAATTGCTGGCATAGGACGAGTAACGATGAAGGGCGTCCATATACTTTCGTTTCGGTTGAGCAGTTGCTCAATGATTTTTTTACTGAGGTTGAGAAGATATGCGAAATGCAGGGCATTCCAACCGAGGTCGTAGATGACAAGGAGACATGAAAATGAAAATTCTGTCCATGAAAAACCTTAAAAAAGAAATGCTGTCCGTTGTTCGCGGTGAGCGCAAAGCCCCTGCCGATGCTGCGCAAATCACTTTTGAGTCTGTGGAAGCAGTGATTCGCTTGCTCACTCCTGAAAACCGTTTCATGCTGGCAACTATTGATGAGAAAAAACCCGAATCGGTTGCCGACTTGGCACGATTAGTGAATCGAGCCGAACCTAATGTCAGTCGCACATTGGGAAAACTTGAAGCCTTCGGCTTCGTACGACTGCGTCAAGGCGCCGGAAAATCCAAAATACCAGAAGTCGCAATCCATCGGCTGACTGTGGACATGGACATCTGCGCTCAGCAAGATAGGGTAGCGGTCGCTTAACGAACAAGGTCAGATCGTGCGCAAGCCACGATCTGAACCGTTTGTTGGACAAGCCCGGCAAGTCCGCCAAGTCCCTGTGACCCTTGTTATGGAAATATCTCTCTGACTGTGGTGGTGCCGATGGGGGTCATCCCCGGATAATGATGACTGGTGCCCAGGAAGGGACTCGAACCCCCACACCTTGCGGCGGCAGGACCTAAACCTGCTGCGTCTACCAATTTCGCCACCTGGGCCAATCTCCCTGGGGATTTTAACTGATTTTGCAGGGGAAAGGGGTTCAGTGCTTCAGCCAGCGTTCCAGGATCTCCCGTAACTCATTGGGTTTGAAGGGTTTGGACAGGTAGTCGCTCATGCCTGAATCGAGGTAGCGTTGACGGTCTTCCATCATGGCATTGGCGGTGAGGGCAATAATGGGAACAGGAGAGCTCCCCTTGAGTTTTTCCTTGGCCCTGATCTGAAGGGTTGCCGTGATTCCGTCCATGATGGGCATCATTCCATCCATCAGAATCAGATCGATGGGATTTGATTCCCACTGGTGGAGGGCTTCCTCTCCGTTTACTGCCAGAATGATCTGGCATCCTTCCTTCTCCAGGATTTTCTGGGCCAGGAGACGGTTGGTGGCATTATCTTCGGCAATCAGAATCCGCGCGCCCTTAAGGGAGGGAAAGACTTGGGCGGGCGTTTGGGCGGGCGGGGGAAGGGCGGGGGGATCCTTGTATTGATAGGGCAGAACAAAGTGAAATGCTGCCCCTTTCCTCGGCTCACTTTTAACATAAATATAACCGCCCAATATTTTGATTAAATTTGATGAAATGGTCAATCCTAACCCAGTTCCCCCAAACTGACGGGTAATACTGCCGTCACCTTGGGTGAATGCAGAGAAAATCTGTTCCTGCTGCTCTTCAGGAATACCGATGCCACTGTCAGAGACACAGAAATGCAGCGCATTCGGCAGGGAAACTTCCGGCTCGACCCGCACCTTTACATGACCATGGGCTGTGAACTTGATGGCATTGCCCACCAGATTGACCAGGATCTGGCAGAGTCGGTCAGGGTCTGAACGGATCAGAGCCGGTAAGTTGGGTTCGACTTCAAGGGAGAATTGTAATTTCTTCTCTTCAGCCTGAAGTTGAAGTGGGCGAATGGTTTTTTCCAATACCCGACGCAGGTCAAAAAACTCGTGAGACAGGGTAAGTTTTCCGGCCTCAATTTTGGAATGGTCCAGAATATCATTGATGAGGGTGAGTAATTGTTGGGCTGAGGACCTGACGAGGTTGAGGTATTCTCGTTGTACGGGGGTCAGTTGGGTATCCAGCACCAGATCGGTCATGCCTATGATGCCATTCATGGGAGTCCGGATTTCATGGCTCATGCTGGCCAGAAATTCACTTTTCAGACGGTTGGCTCGTTCGGCGATCTCGTACGCCTTGACCAGTTCTTCCTCGAGTTTCTTGCGCTCCGTCATATCGGTAATGGTACCAACGACCCGCAGGGGATTGTCTTGATCGTCACGCCCAAACACCATCCCCTGGTCGAGCATCCATACATAGTGTCCCTGACGATGCCGCATGCGATGCAAACTGCGATAGACTGGAAGTTTTCCTGCCAGATGGTGTTCCAGACATTCCATACAGGCGGGCAAGTCCTCGGGATGAATACGGCTGGTCCAATCTTCGAAACGATTCCCTATTTCTTCCTCTTTGAATCCCAGCAGGGACTTCCAGGAGGAGGACATGAACATGGCATTGGTGACGGGGTTCCAGTCCCAGGCTCCGTGTCCGGCGCCCTCCAGTGCCATTTTCCAGCGCCGCTCGTTATCTGCCAAGGCTTGGCGGGTCGTATTCAATTGAGCGTGTTGTTGGCAGGCTTGTATGGCTACGCCCAGTTTGCCCGCCAGGGGACCGATTTCCTGAACCAGATCGATGGGCAACGAGGTGCTGCGTGCCAGTAACAGAAAGCCGATTTCGGGAAGTGGCCAGAGATAACAGTGAAACTTGTCCAGTGCAGTGTGAAAAATCGACCGTATTTCCTTGTTTCGTCGATCATACTGACTAATAAGCCGATACAGGAATTCCATCTGTAGCTCATGACGGGTGTTGCGGGGCAGCGTCATGAGTTGGACGGGGTCTTCTTCGCCGCGACGAGTGACAACGGAGGCCAGGGTACATCCCAAACGGCGCATGAAGACCGGGAGTGTGGACTTGAGCATTTGCTCCAGGTCCAGACTGATGCCAATGGACATGGCAATTTCCTGCAGAACCTCCTGCTGGACTGGACGCCAGGATTCCGTATCCTCCATCAAAAAAAACCTACCACGACGGTTTTATTGTAGAACTCCAGATAGTCTTGACCGCTGTTTGCGATTTCACCGATGGTCAGGGCACCCAACATCGGACCGGAGGAATGGATGACTGCCAGTTCCTGAAGGAAATCCTGCTCGAGAAAAAGGGCGCGCGAAACGCAATCCACGATGAATTGAAGTTCGTGGGGACGGGACTGGCTTTCAAACCAGGCCTTGCGAGCCATAGCATGAGCTTTTTGTGCCGCCTGGAGCAGCGTGTGCCGGTTGCCGTGCAACACGCGCACGAAAGCGCCGGTAGGTACCTCACCGGCACAGGTGATGTACTGGTTCTGGGTCATCAGAGGGTCACGGACCACCATTTCCGCATCGAGACGGGTAATTCCAAAGGGATAGGCTTTGGCAACGGGAAAAAAGTTGTCCGGGGTTATGGGCTGTCCCCCGTGCGTTGTCAGAATCTCCTGATATACCTCGAAGGCCGGGCGCCAATCCAGGGAATGAATGGTGTTTCCCTGGGCTGAAGTGACCTTGAAGGGCTTGGAAACGGAGTCCCATCCATGGGCGACCCCAACCCCGCTGGGGTGGTCCAGAAAGATCAGCAGGGCGCCATCCTGGAGCAGGCCGCTGGGGGTGATGACGCAGGGCTTGGGCTGGAGAGAGAGGGATCCACAGCCTCCGCCCAGGTAATTGAGTTCCAGACCGAAGGTATTGAAGAGTCCTTCGATCAAACTGGAAATATGCGCGGCAAATCCGTCGACGAACACCAGCAGGGTCTGGGTAGAGGGTGAACTGGACAGGTTGAAGGAACGGTCAAGAATTTCTTCGAAGCCGGATTGTTGCGACAGATTGTCCAGAATGACAAAAACGGGTGCACGTGCCAAACCGACCACTACCACCCCTTCAGACCAGGCTCTGCCTTCATGCAGTATTTGCGGAAAAATTCCTCCCAGAACGGGTTTGGTGCAGGTCTTCAGGAGGGGGTTCAGATTGGCCGGGGTATAGCCATTGGCATCGCATGCCAGGATCAGGATGGCTGCTACTTCAGGAGCTTGCTCGAAGGAGTCGAGGTGCTTTTTCAGCGCACTGACCTGGGTCGACGGTTCAAAAACGAATGAGGTGTGAAGAGGCATGGCGCCATGATAACTGAAAGAATTTGATATTGGGAGAGGGGGTAAAGGGGAAAGAGGGGTAAAAGTTGGGCAGGTAGATGCCGTCATTGCACGGATATTTGGAGATTCAGATCCTGAACCGAGTCGATCGGATGACCGTCCTTGATGGCAGGAAAAAACCGCCATTGTTGCAATGTTTCCAGAAGCAGGCGATTGAGGCGGGGGTTTTGGGTGGGATGCAGCAATTCCACGGTGACGGTGCCGTCCTTGCTGATATGAAAACGTACCAGGGCTGCCTCTTTCAGGGCCGAGGCGCGCAATTCATCAGGAATGACCGGGAGTGGATGAACCAGGGCACGGGCTGCCCGGACTTCGCTGGCCCCTTGTCCATGGGGGCCTGTGGGAGGGGGCGCATTGGATGAAGGGGTAGGGAGCGGCGGAGAGGCGCCAGGTGGTGTGGGGGTTGAAGCAGGAGCCGTATTGGCCGCCGGGGTGGACGGTGCGGCTGGTGCAGTTGGAGGAGGTGTCGGGGTGGGTTCTGCCAAATGAGGCATGGGGGGAGGACTGGAGGGAGTGCTGGGCATGGGCGCATGCAAGGCTTGGGGCACGATGGGGGTGGATTTGACTGCAGGCGCTGGGGGAGGGCCGGCATGGGCCTCATGGGCGGCGGGCAGTTCAATGATCTGTGCATCTACGGGTGGGGGGGGCGGAATTCTCTTGGCAGGAGGAGCCAGCCACTGGGTGAGCAGTTGCAGACCAAGGAGACAGAGGACAAGGGCAAGAGGAAGAGTGACCGGCAACCTGGGCCAGAAGCCATCGTTCAGGGTCAGTAGGGCCGGGGGCTCAGTCCGCATGTTTCACGGCGATCAGAAAATGCTGTACGCCAACGCTACGGGCGCGCAACATGGCCTGGACGGTAATGCCGTTGGGCGCCTGGCTGTCGGCGGCCACGATAAGGTCGGTTTGTTCAGAATTCTCCATTTTTTGTTTCAGCACGTTTCCCAAGGTTTCCAGTGTGACGGGGGTTTTGTCGATCAGAATCTGGCTTTGGGCCGTAATGGTCAGGGTGATGGGGTGCTTGGCCTGGAGGGGGGCCGCATGCCCCTGTGGCAAATTGACCGGCAGCGAGTGGAGGTTTTGCATGGACAGCGAAGCCAGCATGAACGTGGCCAACAGGAAGAACATCACATCGATCATGGGGATGATTTCGATGCGGCCCCGACGGTAACTGCGACGAGGACGGAGTTTCATGGGGTTTCCTGTTCGGATGCAGGAAATTCGTAACCCAGGCGGAGATTGTCCAGAAGGTGGGTCCCCAGTCGCTCCATTTCTTCGAGGGCATGGGTTTGTTGACGGGAAAAGTAATTGAATCCGAACAGGGCAATCAGGGCAATGAATATCCCGACAGCCGTGGCAATCAAGGCTTGTGCCACACCGCCCGTCACGCCGCTGGGATCGACCAGACCATTGCCTCCGATCAGATTGAAGGCATGCATCATGCCTGTGATGGTACCCAGCAGTCCCAGCAAGGGCGCAGCGGTGACAATGGTTTCCAGGACCCAGAGTCCTCTTCCCATGCCTTTTTCCAGGATTTGCGCCTGATCCTGGGCGCGCGATTCGATCCACCAGAGAGGGCGTGTACGGTGGTCCAGGATGTTGCGGCAGAAGCGGCCGTAATAGTTCCTTTCTCCTGTACGACGAATTTCTTCATCCAGACTTTCCCAGGTGAACCCGTAGGTGCTGACCAGTTGGTCCAGGGAGCGGGGCAACCGGATGAACCCCCAAAAGATCCATGCACGATCGAGCAGAATGACCAGTGCCATGAGTGCCAGGAACAACAGGGGATACAGTGTCGGCCCTCCCAGTTGAAGAGCGTGCCAACTTTCGATCAGTTCTTGCATGAAATCCATAGCCTCACAGGTCGTTACAGGGGTTTGGTGATGCCCAGAAAAATTCCTCGGGGCATGCCGTATTGAGGGGCAACCACGCCAATCCCGGAACCATCCCGGATCAGATAGGTTTGATTGAACAGATTGAGCAGGACCAGACGATATTCCATGGGACCGGTGGAATCAAGAGCGATGGTACGACGCACCCCCAAATTGACCACCGTATAGGCGGGCAGGCTGGTGGTATTGGCAAAACCGTTACGCAGTCCGCTCTGGTAGATGAGATCGGCAGACAGGTGGGTACCTTCCCAATTATAAGCCAAGCCACTGGATGCGGTGAGCGCCTGTTGATGGTCTACATAAACCCAATTGTTGGCAGCATAACTCAATACGGCCGGAGAAAACAGGTACTGACTCGAACTGATGCCGCGTGCCTGACTGATGGTACGTGCCAGGTTGGCATAGGAGGAGAAATTTTCGTTCTTGTAGTTGGCCGTGAATTCGATCCCATAGATAAGGCCCTCGTTGTAATTGAAGGGAGTCATGATCAGGGCAGGCCCAAACTGGCCTTCGTCGAGCAGGTTGGTGCTCCGGCTGTAATAGGTATCCACCCCTACATTGGTCTGGGTATTGAGTTGATGCAGAAGACCGACATCGTAGTAATCGGTGCGTTGCGATTTGACCGGGCTGTTCTGGCCATTGGTTGCCAGAGTGGTATTCTGGAACAGTGCCAACGTACTGGTGCTGACCAGTTCATTGGGTGGTGGGGTGAAATAACGTGAGTACCCCATGTGCCAGGTGGTTTGTGGAGTCAGGGTATAGACCATTCCGATACGGGGACTCCATTGATTTTCACTGACAAAGGCATTGATCTGATCGAAACGTAATCCGTAATTGACCGTCAGACGATCATTTGCCTTCCATTCGTCCTGGGTGTACAGGGCCCATAAGGTGTTGCCATTGTAGGTGTGGTTGTCTGTAATGGCGTAGGCGGGTCCCGACACCATACCATTGCCATTGACCGGAAACACGGTGGAGGTGTTGTTGCTGACGATATTTTCCGTCTGGCCGTAGAAACCGAAACGCACGGTATGAGCCGGTGTGAGACGCCAGGTGGCATCACTTTGCAGCCCGTTGCTGAGGCTGCTGCGCAGAATATCCGGGGCGACTCCGTTGAAGGCGAGGTCTCCGGGAATGTCGGATAGATATTGGAGACTTGTGGTGCGACTGAAGAGCGAACTTTGGTAGTCCAGTTGATCGCTAAGGGAACCCTGTAGGGCCAGGATGGAGAACTGGTTGGATTCGTTCTGTTGATCGGTCACCGTGGCGGAGTTGTATCCATTCAGACCCATCTGGGGCAGGATTCCGATTTGATTGGGGTCAGGGACTTGACCAGGGTTGGCGGGAATCTGGAAAGACCCTTTATATCCGCCCAGCATGAGACTGACCTTGGTGGTGGGGTCGAGCAGGTAAGACAGGTAACCAAAACCGCGAAATTGCTGGGTATTGTCATGAATCGGCGAACCGGGGTTGGGACGTTGAATGCCCAGGCTGTTGCTCAGGTACGAACCCGTGAAGAAATAGGACAGATTGCCGATGGAATTACCGTATTCCACACTGGGGTTGAGCGTGCTGAAACTCCCGCCGTAAAGGTCGAATTGCCCCGATCCGTCGTACTGCTGTTTCGTGGTGATGGAGACGACTCCCGCTGTATGGTCACCATAGAGAGCGGGTAGGGCGCCGGTCATGAGGTCGATCTGTTGGGCGAAACGGGTGTCGAAGAACTGCCCGAAACCGTTCATCCCCTCCGGTAGCAGGATGCCGTTGATGCGGTATTGGATATTGGCATGGTCGCCCCGGATATGCAGTTGTCCAAAGGAATCATTGACGACGCCCGGGGCCTGCAGAAGAACCTGATTGAGAGGGGTATTTTCTCCCTGAGGCAAGTCCTGGATGGCCTGGGCATCGAACCGCGTGACACTGCTTGCGTCCTGAGTGGAGACCTGAGTGCGGGAACTCCTCTTTTGCGCGCTACTGATCTGAATGGCCAGGGCCTGGGTACTCCCGAGAGTCAGTCGGGTTGCCTGATCGGTGCCGTCCATCGTGACAATCCCGATGGCATCCTGATAGGGATCCTGGTGGGCTTGCAAACTGTAAGTACCCTGGGGAAGCGAAAGTTGGAACTGGCCCGCGGCATCACTGTGCAGGGTGGCCAGTGTCTTGCCGGAATCGTCCTGAACCTGGATTTGAGCCTGGGCAATCGGATTGCCCAAACTATCCTCGACCTGCCCTTGTAACCTGTTGTCTGGTCCGGCCCAGGCTGGTTGGCTGGTCAATCCAGCCAGCAGGCCCTGACTCAGAGCGAGGGTGCAGGCAATGCGCTTTATGGTCTTTAACACTGGACAATACATTCGCCTATCCCCCGTCCGGAATTTCATCCGAGCAGGGGATGGTCGGGTTTACTCGGCGACGTCTGGAGTCGTCACTGATTTTTGCGTTTCCACCTGCATCAAGGGTTCACTCTGCGCAGGCGCGGAACGCGTGCGTGCCGTGCGGCGGCGCCGTACCGGGGGAGGAAGTTCCTCCGGTTCCTGGGTGGGAGGGGCGTTACGAGTCTGCACCAACACCAGACCGGATTCAGGCGGGACGACCAGGGTTTCCAGTTGAAGGGACGTTGCGGGAGCCGAGATCACTGCAGCAGGATGCTCCGGGGAAACCGTTTCCGCCGGTAAGGAGGGTGGCTGGACGGGTTCCGGGTGGTGAACTGCCGCAGGGGCAGGAGCCTGTTCGGCCACTGCGTCCGGCGAGGATACCTGGGCAGGAATGGTCAGGGGCTCCGCATTGGGTAAGGACACCTCCCCTTTTTCTGCTTCGGGCAATGGAATTTCCGAGTCGACCGAGGGTACGGGGGCTACGGCAAGGGGGGCGTCGACCCGATGGGCTTCTTCTGAGTCAGGCTGGGCGGAAACAGGTGCATGAAGCATCTCGCTTTCCTCCTCATTCCCTTCTTTCAGTGCATCCTGCTCGGCGCGGGGGAAAGAGGGCGCAATGGCTCCGTTGAAACGCCGAGATTTTTCACGTCGTCCTCCCCGACGTCCCCGACGCCGACCTTCCTTTTCCGCCGGAACGGGGCTGGCTTCCTCTCCTTCCACGACGGGCGGTTCTGCCGCCATGACCAGGGTGGGGGCGGAGTCATCCGTGGGACGAATTCTTCTTTGGGTCCGGGGGGGCTTGGGGGCAGACTTTGATTCTGCTTGGCTATCTGGAGTGACCACCTCCTGGGTGGAAACCTCAGGGACGGGTGGGCGGTTCTGAGGCCCCCGTTCCCGCCGTTCCCGCCGTTGACGCGGAGGGGGACGACGATCTTCCCGTTCGGAGCGCGCAGCAGGAACGGCAGGCACCGTCTTGACCTGGGCAGGAACGGACGAGGTCGGTTCTGCTCGAGCCGGTTCAGGATTGCCTTTCAGCCAACCGATGATGGTTTCAAACAGACCTTTGCGCTCCTGTTCGCGATAAGTATGCGCGGGTGGAGCAGCAGGTTCCGGGGTGCGGACCACAGGCATGGGCGCAGGTTGTTGAGGGGTGATGCCGCGGACCGCGGCAACGGGGCGATCGGGTTTTTGGGCGGTGGCCGCGTGGACCCGGGGTTCCTGATTTTCGGCAGGAACTTCCACCATCTGATAGCTGGCTTCCGTGAAGTCCATTTGATTGGCTTCATCATGACGAATGCGAACCACGGAGTAGTGGGGTGTTTCCATGTGAATGTTGGGAATCAGCATGACATGGACCTTGAGGCGGGCCTCGATCCCATAGATGTCCGGACGCTTTTCATTGAGCAGGAAAGTGGCGACATCTACCGGTACCTGAGCGCGCACGATGGCCGTATTGTCCTTCATGGCTTCTTCCTGCAGGATGCGCAGGATATGCAGGGCAGAGGATTCCGTGTCGCGGATCACCCCGGTTCCATGACAGCGCGGGCAAGGGGTATGACTGGTTTCGCCAAGGGAAGGCTGCAGGCGTTGGCGGGATAGTTCGAGCAAACCAAAGCGGGAAATCTTGCCGGTTTGAACGCGTGCCCGGTCATAGCGCAGGGCATCGCGCAGACGGTTCTCCACTTCGCGCTGGTTGCGCGGGCTCTCCATATCGATGAAATCGATGACGATCAGTCCACCCAGGTCGCGTAAACGCAGTTGGCGGGCAATTTCGTCGGCCGCTTCCAGATTGGTGTTGAGGGCCGTATGTTCGATATCCGCCCCCCGCGTGGCACGGGCCGAATTGACATCTACCGAGACCAGCGCCTCGGTATGGTCGATGACGATGGCTCCTCCGGAAGGCAGACTGACCTCACGGCGGTACGCCGTTTCAATCTGGTGTTCGATCTGAAAGCGCGAGAAGAGAGGCACGTCATCACGATATAACTTGACCTTGCTGACGTTCCCGGGCATGACATGACTCATGAACTGGCGCGCCTGTTCGTAAATGAGCTCGGTATCGATGAGGATTTCGCCGATATCGGGCTGGAACAGGTCGCGAATGGCCCGAATGACCAGGCTTCCTTCCTGATAAATCAGGAAAGCGCCTTTTTGGCCTCCAGCAGCAACTTCAATGGCAGTCCATAGTTGCAGGAGATAGTTGAGGTCCCACTGTAATTCCTCGGCCGAGCGTCCAATGCCTGCGGTGCGGGCAATCAACGACATACCGGCAGGGACTTCGAGTTGGGCGAGGACATCCCGGAGTTCGGCGCGCTCTTCGCCTTCCACCCGCCGCGAGACCCCACCGCCCCGCGGGTTGTTGGGCATCAATACCAGATATCGCCCCGCCAGACTGATGAAGGAAGTCAGGGCTGCGCCCTTGTTCCCCCGTTCATCCTTGTCGACCTGAACGATCAGTTCTTGGCCTTCCTTGAGCAAACTGGCGATGCGTTGGCGGGAAAAATCGCCTTCCTCGTCGCCCAGTGCGGTACGGGCAATTTCCTTGAAGGGCAGAAAACCGTGGCGGTCTGCACCATAATCTACGAAGACGGCTTCGAGCGAAGGCTCGACACGACTGACGACTGCTTTGTAAATGTTACTTTTTTTCTGTTCCTTACCGGAATACTCGATATCAAGGTCGATCAGTTTCTGACCGTCGACGATAGCCACCCGGAGTTCTTCCGTATGTGTGGCGTTAAACAACATTCTTTTCATACTCAGGCTCCAGCGCGCTGGGGCTGCCGGGCGGTAAACACCCTCTACTCGAAATCTCCCGGATTAAGGGGAAGTTCGTGAATGATCCTTCAAAGAGTCTGGAAATCCGTTTTAATGGTGAACAACCTCTTGTGGGCCACGATGGGAATTACCTTCAACGACGTGTGCATCTATAACGCCGGATCAATCAAATACGGAGCGGTCAGCGCGCAAATCAACAACTATCGCTACTTTTTGGTGAGCGAGATTAACCAGAGTCGAAGACTGATCATCGGTTCGATGAGATAATGAGCGAAATCTCGACGGTCAGCATCCGTATCATTCATGCGTTGCGGATACCTTGCCGGATGGGGCGGAAATTTCTGCCGCGCCTGCTCCGAACTGGGTATGTTTTCCACAAACACTTATTCTAAAACAAATAATGACATTAAGCAAAGCATTCGTGGAATGGCTGGAAGTCGACGAAGACCAAGCCGGTCAGCGCCTCGACAATTTTCTGCAGGGATACCTCAAAGGAGTCCCCAAAAGCCACGTCTATCGCCTGTTGCGCAGCGGTGAGGTAAGGGTCAACAGCAAGCGTGCCGATCCTTCCTATCGGCTTCAACGTCAGGATCGTTTGCGGATTCCTCCGGTACGCCGGACAATCCCCGAGAAGGAGGGTATGGTGCTTCCTTTGCCGGTTTCTCTGCGTTCGGAGATTCTGCATGAAGACGAGGGGCTGTTGGTCCTGAACAAACCGACCGGGGTGGCCGTCCATGGAGGAAGCGGCATCCGGTTGGGCGTCATCGAACAATTGCGTCAGGACCGCCCCGAGGCGCGTTTCCTGGAGTTGGTGCACCGGCTCGATCGGGATACCTCGGGGTTGTTGCTGGTGGCCAAGAAGCGTGCCGTTCTGGTGGCTTTGCATGAATCATTGCGTCACAACCGTATGGAAAAATCCTATCTTGCCTTGGTGCAAGGCCAATTTCCCCAAGCCCGGCAACACGTCCGTTTGCCCTTGCACAAATACATGACGGCCAGTGGCGAACGACGGGTAGTCATCCATGCAGAGGGAAAGCCGTCGGAAACCCTGTTTACCCGGCTCCGGACCTGGCCTGAAGCCACCCTTCTGGAGGCGCGCCTGCTTACGGGGCGAACCCACCAGATTCGGGTGCATCTGGCGCATTTGGGGTTTCCCATTGCCGGGGATGATAAATACGGCAATCATGAATGGAACCATCAACTGACCCGTTTGGGTCTCAAGCGTATGTTTTTACATGCAGCCCGCTTGTCCTTCGTGCATCCCCTGGATCAGCGTTCGTTGGTCTTCGAGGCTCCTCTGCCTCCTGCACTGATCCAGATCCTGACCCGCCTGACAGGATCGGGCGAGGAGCCGTTACCCGCTCCGGCCGGACGAGTGCGCCAGAAACAGGAATAGGGTAGGGAAGTGATGGAGGTCGGGAGGGGGACGGTGTCGCCATTCGGACACGGAAGCGGTCCGGATCCATTCCTGAGACCCGGTCAGATCTCTGGCCACGCAGAGTTGGGTCATGGGGTGGAGAGTGCGACACAGGCTGGCGAAGAGGGCTTCGTTGCGGTAGGGGGTTTCTATGAACGACTGGGTTTCCTGATGGGCTCGCGAACGCTTTTCCAGTTCGATCAGACGTGCGTTACGGGCCATCTCGGGTACAGGAAGGTAGCCGTGGAAAGCGAAACGCTGTCCTTCCAGTCCGCTGGCCATGAGACCCAGCAGTAGTGAGGAGGGGCCCGTTTCGGGTACGACCCGAAACCCCGCAGCGTGGGCGGCATTGACCAGACGCGCTCCGGGGTCGGCAATGGCAGGGCATCCTGCATCTGACAGCAGTCCCAGGTTGTGTCCTTGACGCAACGGTGCCAGCAGGGATTCCAGGTGGGCCATCGTGGCCTCCTGGGGCAGTGGGGAAAGCGTCAACTGGGCGATGGGCAGCGGATGGTCGATCCGTTTGAGTAGACGGCGGGCTGTTTTGGGCGTTTCCACCACAAAGAAGGAAAGTTGCCTGAAACGATCCAGTAACCGGGGCGACAGTGTCAGGAGTGCTTCAGGCGCTTCGCTCAAAGGGACAGGAAGCAGGTACAGGGTGCCGTGGGGGGTCATGGAGGGAGGGCCTCAGGGAAGGACGATTCCAAAACGCGCCAACAGAGAGGTCAGGGCAATGAGCGGAAGCCCGATCAAGGCGGTAGGATCATCGCTGATCACCTTTTCGACCAACGTGATGCCCAAGGTTTCGATACGTCCGCTGCCGGCACAATCGTAGGGTTGATCCTTGCGCAGGTAACGTTCGATCTGTGCTGGTGTCAATACCCGATAATGAACCGTCACGGTCACCCGGAGGGATTCATGATGGCCGGTGGCGGCATCCAGAACGCAAAGCCCCGTATGAAATTGCAGGGCGCGACCACTGGCCCAGGTCAATTGTTCCACGGCAGCTTCATGATCGGCGGGTTTGCTGATGGCTATCCCCTCCCGTTCGGCTACCTGATCGCTGCCGATGATCAGACCTTGATCATGGAAGCGGCTGATGGCGCGGGCTTTTTCCAGTGACAGGCGCAGGCAGGTCTGCTGAGGGGACTCTCCCCCGATCGGGGTTTCATCGACATCCGGCGCTTTCCAGACGAAAGGAATCTGGAGGCGAGCAAGCAGTTCTCGGCGGTAGGGTGAGCTGGAAGCCAATATCAGGGGGATCATGGAGGTCGGGATTCAGTACGGGGAGATACGAGGTGGGGAGTATAGCAAAGTTGCCGCCACCAATTGACAAGTCTTTGACAGAAAGCGGGGGAACACGGTAGAATCGAGGGCTTATGTTTGATGCACCCATACTCGATCCTCAGCGTTTTACGGCCCTTGCAGAGCGGGTTGAGGGGGAGTGTCGTCCAGACCAGATCCCTGCCTTGCAGGAGTACCTTTTTTCTCCCGAGGGAAAGATTCGGTTTGTCATGCGCGGATGGGTGGATGAAAGAAGGCGGCGCCTGCTCGAGGTTCAGGTCGACGGACAACTCTGGTTGGTATGCCGGCGATGCCTTTCCGGCCTCTCCTTTGATCTGGAGGCCCGTTCGCGAATACACTTCGTAGGCAGCGAGGCGGCTCTGCCAGATCTTGAAAGCGAGGACCCCGAAGAGGAAACCCTGGTTTTTCCGGAATCGCTGAATGTGGCTGAATGGGTTGCGGAGGAAGTATTGTTGGCTTTGCCGTTGGCGCCGGCGCATGAGGGAGATGCCTGTGTCGGTGCCGAACCCGTCGAGGAAGCACGGGCGGGCAAGACAAGGCCGTTTGCCGTATTGGGTGCACTGAAAGTTCCAGCGCGCGAGTGAAGGACACTTGGCGTTATATTAATCGATCATTTAGGAGTCAGAACCATGGCTGTTCAACAAAATAAAAAGTCCCCTTCCAAGCGCGGCATGCATCGTGCCCATGATTTTTTGACGGCCAAGCCGCTGGCGACGGAACCGACCACGGGAGAAACCCACCTGCGTCACCATATCAGCCCGAATGGTTTTTACCGTGGCCGTAAAGTGGTTCAGTCCAAAAACGACTAACTTTTATTTCAGTATTACCGCGTGTCTGTGACTCGTTTGCTGACGATAGCGGTGGATGCCATGGGAGGGGATCATGGTCCCGCTGTGGTCATTCCGGCCGTCCTCGATTTTCTGGTACAGGACTCTGAAGTCGCCGTAACTCTGGTCGGCTTGCGTTCGCCCATTGAATCCCTTCTCCACGCCTCGCCCATTTATGGTTCGGTGCGCACCCGCGTTGCCATCCAGGAGGCCAGCCAATTGGTCAGCATGGATGAATCTCCTGCCTTGTCTCTCAAGAACAAAAAGGATTCTTCCTTGCGGGTCTCGCTTAATCTGGTGAAGTCCGGCGCGGCGGATTGTTGCGTCAGTGCGGGGAATACGGGTGCCCTCATGGCGACGGCACGTTTCGTTCTGAAAATGATGCCCGGCATCGAACGTCCGGCCATTGCCACCACCATGCCCTCCATACGCGGCCCCGTCTATGTGCTGGATCTGGGCGCCAATGTGGATTGCGCGCCCGAACACCTCCTTCAATTCGGGATCATGGGGTCCATTCTGGCCACCAGTCCAGACTGTCCCCAACCCAGTGTCGGGTTGCTCAATATCGGACACGAGGCCATCAAGGGAAATGAGATCATCAAGCGCGCGTCCGAGTTGTTGCGCTCGGCCCCGATCCGCTTTCATGGTAACGTGGAAGGGGATGACATATACAAAGGGACGGTAGATGTCGTGGTCTGCGATGGATTCGTGGGCAATGTCGTCCTGAAAACCTCGGAAGGTCTGGCCTGGATGTTGGGGCAGATGATTCGCACCGAGTTTAATCGTTCCTTCTGGACGCGTCTGGCGGGTGCGGTGGCTCTGCCCGTCCTGAATCGGTTCAGACGCAGGGTGGATCATCGTCAGTACAATGGAGCCAGTCTGTTGGGACTCAGGGGACTGGTGGTCAAAAGTCATGGAGGGGCCGACGCCTATGCTTTCCGCCACGCCTTGCATTACGCCGTGACAGAAGTGCGCAGTAACGTGCTGGGGCGCATTCGGGAAGCCGTACAGGAACGGGAGAATCTGGCGTCATGATTTATTCCAACTTATTGGGAACAGGGAGTTATTTACCGGAACAGATCGTCACCAACGACGACCTGGCGAAACGGATGGAGACCAGCGATGAATGGATTCGCAGTCGCACGGGAATTCGTCAGCGCCATGTTCGGGCGGCAGGACAAACCACCAGTGATTTGGCCCTGGAAGCTTCGCGTCGCGCACTCGAAGCGGCTGGGTTGAGACCGGATCAACTGGATCTCATCGTGGTGGCAACCACCACGCCGGATATGGCCTTCCCCAGTACGGCCTGCCTGCTTCAGGCCAAGTTGGGGGCAAATACTGGCGCTCCAGCCTTTGATGTGCAGGCGGTATGCACGGGGTTTCTCTATGCCCTGTCCGTGGCGGATCAGTTCATTCGATCAGGCTCGGCACGTCAGGTTCTGGTGGTCGGCGCAGAAACTTTCACCCATTTGCTCGACTGGAATGATCGCAATACCTGTGTCCTTTTTGGTGACGGCGCCGGTGCAGTGGTTCTGGGCGCTTCTTCGACTCCCGGTTTGCTGGGAACGCGCCTGCATGCTGACGGTCGTTATGCGGGCTTGCTTTCCGCCCCAGGCTCCGTGAGTGGGGGGCAGGTGCTGGGCAAGCCCACCGTGCAAATGGATGGGGGTGCCGTTTTCAAATTTGCCGTCAAGGTACTGGATCAGGTCAGTCGTGAAGTACTGGCCGAGCATGGCCTGACCCCGGCGGCGGTGGATTGCTTCATTCCCCACCAGGCCAACATCCGTATCATTGAAGCCACGGCCCATAAACTGGGGATCCCGTCGGAATGCGTGGTACGCACGGTGGGGGAGCACGGGAACACCTCGGCGGCCTCCGTTCCCCTGGCATTGGATCACGCCTTGCGTTCCGGGCAATTCAAGGCGGGGCAACTGGGTTTGCTGGCAGCCGTGGGGGGGGGGTTTACCTGGGGTGCCGGATTGCTGAAGATCTAACCGAATTCTAATGACGAGGAATAGTCAGATGACGTGGGCCATGGTTTTCCCGGGTCAGGGATCACAAAGTATTGGCATGTTGCACCCCTACGAAGGGTTGCCGGAGGTGCGTCACACCATCGACATGGCTTCTGCCGTGCTGGATCAGGATATTTGGGGCTTGGTGGCGGATGGTCCAGAGGAGTCTCTGATGGCTACGGTCAATACCCAACCTGTCATGTTGGCAGCCGGGGTCGGGGTTTATCGCGCCTGGCGTGGACGGGGCGGTGCCGAGCCGGACTGGTTGGCGGGACACAGTCTGGGGGAATACACGGCACTCGTGGTGGCGGAAAGCATCTCTTTCGAAGACGCGTTGCGCCTGGTTCGTTTTCGTGCCCAGGTGATGCAGGAGGCGGTACCCGCAGGCGTGGGGGCCATGGCAGCACTCCTCGGTCTGGAAGATGATGCCGTGCTGACGGCCTGCCAGGAGGCAGCCCAGGGTGAGGTGGTGGAGGCCGTCAATTTCAATTCTCCCGGCCAAGTGGTCATAGCCGGGCATCGGACGGCAGTGGCGCGTGCCATCGAAGAGGCCAAGGCCCGTGGCGCAAAGCGTGCCGTCATGCTTTCTCTCAGTGTCCCTTCTCACTGCAGTCTCATGAAGCCGGCTGCCGAACGCCTGGCACACTACCTTGAACAGGTTGCTCTGGTGGCGCCGCGCATTCCCGTGTTGCACAATGCCGAAGTGGTTCAGGCCACTACGCCGAGGGAGATAAGAAGCGCGCTGACGAGGCAATTGCATCGTCCTGTGCGTTGGGTCGATACGATTCGTGCCTTTGCCCGGAACGGGTGTACGCGTGTGGCAGAATGTGGGCCCGGCAAGGTTTTGGCTCCGCTGGTCCGTCGCATCGACCCGGAGATGGAAGGCTTCGCATTGAACAGCGCAGAGGCTGTTCAGGGTGCGTTATCATAAGACAAAATAAAAACGGGGGGAGGGGAGAATGCTCAAGGAACAGGTGGTTCTGGTGACGGGGGCCAGTCGAGGCATTGGTCAGGCAATTGCTCGGGAATTGGCACGCCAGGGGGCCAGGGTGGCGGCTACCGCCACCACTGCCCAGGGTGCCGAACAGATCGAGAAAGACTTGCGGTCCATCCATCCGGAATGCCTGGGGCTCGTGCTGGATGTGTGCAAACCCGAAGCCATTCTGCAGACAGTGGATACCGTCAAACAACGTTTGGCCCCTATTTCCATTCTGGTGAACAATGCGGGTGTGACGCGTGACATGTTGGCCGTTCGGATGCGTGATGAAGAGTGGGACATTGTTCTGGATACCAATTTGAAGGCGGTTTTTCAGTTATCTCGGGCTGTCTTGCGGGATATGATGAAGGCTCGTCGGGGACGCATCATCAACATCGGTTCCGTGGTGGGGAGTACCGGCAATGGGGGGCAGGCCAACTATGCTGCCGCAAAGGCGGGGCTGGTGGGGTTGACCAAGTCCTTGGCACGGGAATTGGGTAGTCGCGGCATTACAGTCAACTGCGTAGCCCCAGGATTCATTGATACCGATATGACGCGCGGACTGGATACTGACCAGCAACAGGCCCTGTTGTCCAGTATTCCCCTGGGCCGTCTCGGCCAGCCCGAGGATATTGCGCAGGCCGTTGCGTACCTGGCATCGCCGGGAGCGGCTTATGTGACCGGGGCCACCCTGCACGTCAACGGGGGCATGGCCATGGATTGACCCATCCTTCGGGATGGTATTCGTCGGCGGGTTTTGGTACACTACGCCTGTTTTTTTGAAAGACAACAGCCAAGGATCATAATTACATGTCTACTATTGAAGAACGCGTCAAGAAAATCGTTTCAGAGCAACTGGGAGTCAAACTCGAGGATATTCAGACCTCCTCGTCTTTTGTGGAAGATCTGGGTGCGGATTCTCTCGACACCGTTGAACTGGTGATGGCTCTGGAAGAAGAATTTGAATGCGAAATTCCGGATGAGCAGGCCGAAAAGATTACGACGGTGCAGCAAGCCATCGATTACGTGAATTCCCACTTGCCTGCCTGAGAAGGCAACACCCCAAGCCCGGAATACCGGGCAAGCATTGCGTTGCCTTGAATTATGGAGGTCAGAAACATGTCCCGTCGTCGCGTCGTCGTCACTGGTCTGGGAATCGTGTCCCCTGTCGGGAATTCTGTCCCCGAGGCCTGGGCGCAACTGTGTGCCGGGCGTTCCGGAATCGGGCCGATCACCCGCTTTGATCCTGCGCTCATGCCTTGCCAGATTGCGGGCGAAGTCAAAAATTTTGATCCGGCACAGTACCTCAGTCCCAAAGAAGTGCGCCGCATGGATATTTTTATCCATTACGGTCTGGTGGCTGCGATGGAGGCCTTGCGTGATGCCGGCGTTGAGGCCCATCCGGCGGATGCCGAGCAAGTGGGTGTGTGCATCGGTTCCGGGATCGGCGGGTTGCCCATGATCACGGACACCGGTCGCGCTTATCTGGAAGGTGGCGTGCGCAGGATTTCTCCCTTTTTCATCCCGGGCAGTATCATCAACATGATCTCGGGTAACCTGTCGATCATGTATGGACTGAAGGGCCCCAACCTGGCTCTGGTCACTGCCTGTACCACCGGGAATCACAGTATTGGGGAAGCGGCTCGGCTGATCGAGTATGGCGATGCGGACATGATGGTCGCAGGCGGGGCTGAAGCCGCCATCAACGAATTGGGGATCGGAGGATTTTGTGCCGCCCGTGCACTCAGCACGCGCAACGCCGATCCCGAGGCATCCAGTCGTCCCTGGGATCGAGACCGTGACGGCTTTGTCATGGGCGAGGGCGCCGGGGTGCTGGTGCTGGAGGAACTGTCCCATGCCCGTGCGCGGGGCGCCAGAATCTATGCGGAACTCTGTGGCTATGGCATGAGTGCCGATGCCCATCACATCACCTCGCCTCCGGCGGATGGTGATGGTGCCAGGCGCAGTATGCTCAACGCCTTGAAGAATGCGGGATTGAATCCTGACCAGGTGGACTATATCAATGCCCATGGCACTTCCACGCCCATCGGGGATCTGGGCGAAACCATCGCAGTCAAACGTACCTTTGGGGATCATGCCCACAAACTGGCCATCAGTTCCACCAAGTCCATGACGGGGCATCTGTTGGGGGCGGCAGGCGGCATCGAGGCCGTGTTCTCGGTATTAGCCTTGCATCATCAGGTGGCTCCGCCCACCATCAATCTGGACAATCCGAGTCCCGAATGTGACCTCGATTTCGTGCCCCATACCGCACGGCAGATGAAGATGGATGTTGTCCTTTCCAATTCCTTCGGTTTTGGCGGAACCAATGGAAGCCTGATTTTTCGCCGCCTTGAATAGATTTCATCATTCTGATGCGCCGTCTGCTCTGGGTTCTGGTGAGTGGACTGAGCGGGTTGGTTATCTGGCTCGCTCTGTTTTTCATTCGCCCCCTGCCGCTTCCCCACACACCGTATGTCTTTGAATTACCCAGTGGACTGGGGTTGCGTGCCGTGGCACAACAACTGGTTCAAAAAGGGGTGCTCCCGGAACCCTGGACCTTCACCTGGGTAGGGAGAGTTCTGGGCGAACAGAGCCACCTGAAAGCCGGCAGTTATGAATGGCTCCAACCTCTGACGGGTTGGCAGATGCTGCGTCAAATGGCGCGGGGGGAAGGGGATGCCTGGCAGGTGCAGATCATCGAAGGAACCACTTTTGCACAGTTGCGCGCCCTGTTGGCACAACAACCCAATTTGCGTCAGGACAGCGCCGGATTGTCCGATAGTGCAGTGATGGCGCATCTGGGTGCTGCGGGGCAGAGTCCCGAAGGATGGTTTTTTCCTGATACCTATTTTTACAATCCCGGCGAGAGTGATTGGAGCATTCTCGAGCGGGCACACCGGGCCATGAGCGAACGGCTGGCCCAGGTTTGGGCGACGCGTGATCCTCACCTGGCCCTGACGGACCCTTACCAGGCATTGATCCTGGCCTCACTGATCGAAAAGGAAACCGCCAATCGAGAAGAGCGGGCGCGCATTTCCGCTGTTTTTTTGAATCGGTTGCGGCTGGATATGCGCCTGCAAACCGATCCCACCGTGATCTACGGTCTGGGGACGGACTACGATGGTCATCTGCACCACCGTGACCTGCATCGGGACAGTGCCTACAATACTTACACCCGAAGTGGCCTTCCTCCGACGCCCATCGCCTTGCCGGGGGCCGCAGCGCTCCAGGCAGCCGTACATCCGCTGGCAGTTCCCGACCTGTTTTTCGTGGCGCGAGGCGATGGGACTCACCAATTTTCCACTACCCTGGAAGCGCATCAGCAGGCAGTACAACGATACCAGACCAAACGGACGACAGACCATGAGCGGTAAGTTCATTACGCTGGAAGGGATCGATGGCGCGGGAAAAAGCACTCAACTGGATACGGTTCAACGCTGGCTGGAGGTGCGCGGCGTGGTGGTGAGACGGACGCGCGAACCGGGAGGAACCGTTCTGGCGGAAGCTCTGAGGCCCCTGCTTTTGAATATGCCCATGTCTCCCCTGAGCGAGGCTCTGCTCGTCTTTGCCGGGCGTCACGATCATGTCACTCAGGTGATCGAGCCTGCCCTGGCACGGGGAGAGTGGGTGTTGAGCGACCGTTTCGTGGATGCCAGTTTCGCCTATCAGGGCGGCGGTCGAGGGTTGTCCCTGGATATTTTGAAGACCCTGGAAACCTGGGTTTGTGCGGGTTTTCAACCGGATTTGACCCTGTGGTTCGATCTGGATCCCGACATTGCTGCCCAACGTTTGGCGCGAGGGCGCCAGGAAGGGGACCGTTTCGAGCGTGAAGAGCGGGTTTTCTTTGAACGGGTGCGGGCCGGGTACGAAGCGCGCAGTCATGCGCCCCGCATTTGCAGGATGGATGCGGCTGCCGATCCGGAGATTCTGGCAGAGCAGGTCGACAGCGTGTTGCGACGGGCTTTCCCTTTCCTCGCAGGCAACTCATGATCCACCCCTGGAATCACCGGGTGTTCGAACGACTATGGGCAGCCGAGCGGCCTCAGGGCCTCCTGCTGACCGGTCCCGTCGGACTGGGCAAAGGCGCGTTGGCGCGTCACCTGGCCCAGGCGATCCTGTGTGAAGGGAAGGCGCCACAACCCTGTGGAATCTGTCTTTCCTGTGGTTGGTTTCAGGCCGGGAATCACCCTGACTTCCGGCTGTTGGTACCGCCTTGCCTGGAAGAAGGCGGAGATGCTGAGGGGAGTGCCTGGATTACCGTGGATGCAGTGCGTTCTCTCGCTGAATTCCTGATGACCACGAGCCACCGACAGGGGTGGCGGGTCGTTTTGATCGAACCCGCCGAGGCGCTCAATCTGGCGGCTGCCAATGCCTTATTGAAAACGCTCGAAGAACCGCCCCCCCACACCCTGTTTTTGCTGGTCAGTCACCATCCGGCACGGATTCCCGTCACGGTTCGCAGCCGCTGCCGACTCTGGCCGGTTCCATTGCCCAGCGTGGAGCAGGCCGTGCAGTGGCTCCATCAGGAAGGCGTCAATGAACCTGCCGGCTACTTGCGCCGTTCGGGAGGGGCGCCCCTGCGGGCTCTTGAACAGTTTCAGCGTGACCATGAGGGACGTCTGGGATTTTTACGGATCCTGACGGATAATGGCCTTTCCCTGACACAGCAAGCGGACCGGATCCTGAATCTGGGTCTGGTTCAATGGCTGGAATGGCTTCAGTTCTGGGTCATGGATTTGATCGGACAAAAAATTCTGGGCCACGGCCATTATCATCAGGATTTCCAGGAGGCATTGAGCCGCATGGCTCCCCGTCTTGATCTTTACGATCTGCTGGCCTGGGAAATACGTCTGCGCGAAGCCCGTCGCTGGATGACTCATCCCCTGAATGCACGTCTGCTGACCGAATCCTTGCTGGCACCACTTCATTTACCTTCCTGAATGCGAGGTTGTTCCATGTTTGCCGATTCTCACTGTCATTTGGATTTTCCTGAGTTACGGACCCGGTTATCGGACGTGCACGCTGCCATGGTACAGGCCAGGGTTACCCGTGCACTCTGTATTTCCGTTCAGTTGGAAACCATTCCGGATGTGCTGGCCGTGGCGGAAACGGACCCGGGGTGGCATGCCACGGTGGGGGTTCATCCGGATTATCAGCAGATCGAGGAACCCAGCGTGGAACGCCTGGTGGCTGAGGCAACCCATGCCAAGGTGGTAGCCATCGGCGAAACCGGCCTGGATTATTACCGGTTGGAAGGGGATCTGGAATGGCAACGGGCGCGTTTCCGGACTCACATTCGCGCAGCCCGCCAGGTACGGAAACCCCTCGTGATCCATACCCGTTCTGCGGCTGCGGATACCTTGCGTGTGCTGGACGAGGAGGGTGCGGATGAGGTGGGTGGGGTGATGCACTGTTTCACCGAAACTCAGGCAGTGGCCGATGCAGCCGTGGAGCGAGGTTTTTACTTGTCCTTCTCGGGAATCGTCACCTTTCGCAACGCCAGGGCCCTCAAGGAAGTGGTGTGCCGGATTCCCCTGGAGCGCCTGTTGATCGAAACGGATTCCCCCTATCTGGCCCCGGAGCCCATGCGCGGGAAGACCAATCAGCCGGCTTTTGTTTCCCATGTGGCGGGAGAAATCGCGCGCTTGCGCGGGATTTCCATCGAAGAAGTCGGCGAACGCACCACTGAAAATTACTGTCGCCTGTTTCGGGTCAGTTGAAAGAAATTGCGTTATTTGGTTCGTACGCGTACAATTTAATCTGCCGATTGATGCTCCCGGAGTTTCCCATGAATTCTTCTTCCGCAAAATTCACCCCTGTCGCGATCGGTCTGCACTGGATCATGGCCGCAGGACTGGCCCTCGCTTTTGGGGTGGGACAGTACATGTCCGGTCTGGAACTTTCCCCATGGAAGTTGAAAATATACACCTGGCACAAATGGTTGGGCGTGACCCTGTTCCTGCTGGTGGGGATACGGGTGGCCTGGCGCCTGACGCATCGTCCCCCTGCCTTACCGGCGACAATGAGTCAACGGCTTCAAAAGATCATGGAAGCGGCCCATCGGGTTCTCTACGTCCTGATGGTGCTCATTCCCCTGACCGGGTGGTTGCACAGTTCGGCTGCGGGCGTGTCCGTGGTTTATTTCAACCTCTTTCCCTTGCCCAATCTGGTTCCCAAGGACAAGGCGCTGTCCCATCTGTTCGAGACGTTTCACCAAACCCTGAACTGGGCATTATTGGTCCTGGTGTTGGGGCATGTGGCTGCGGCCCTCAAACATCAACTCATCGACCGGGATCATTTGATGGTCCGCATGCGCCCTTGAAATTCCTAAAACAATCATGAAGAATATACCGTATCTGGCTGTTATTGCACTATTATCTTATTCATTGTTTTTTATTCCACAGTCCAGAGCCGAGAGGGTGGAAAGCGGGCAGATCAACTTCACGGGGACCCAGATGGGGGCCACGGTACAGGGAGGTTTCCGTCAATTTTCTGCCGACCTGCATTTTGACGCCCAGGATCTGCCGCACAGTTATGCTCACATTACCATCGATCTGGGCAGTGTCGATCTGGCTTCGGAGGAGTCGGAAGACGAGATCAAGGGCAAACACTGGTTCAATATCCAATCCTTTCCTCAAGCCCGTTTTGATTCCTCGGATATCCAGCGCGTGGGGCCGAACCAGTACCTCGTGTGGGGCCTGTTTCAACTGAAAGGGGTACGCAAACCCTTGCGAATCCCCCTCAAGATGTCCTATGATCACAGTGGGCGCAGCGCTCAGGGGCGTTTCATCCTGAAACGAAATGATTTCGGTGTGGGTGATGGAACCTGGAGCGCGACAGACACAGTGGCGGACGAAGTCACTGTCGATTATCGTTTTACCCTCATTCCCTAGGAGAGCGCCATGCGCACCTCGATCGTGGACCTGCAACTCATGCAGGAACGCGGTGAAAAAATTGCCATGCTGACCTGTTACGACTCGAGTTTTGCTCGGGTGCTGGAGCAGGCCGGCGTGGATGCGCTGCTGATCGGGGACTCTCTGGGGATGGTGGTTCAGGGTCACGATTCTCCCTTGCCGGTCAGTATCGCGGACGTTGCCTACCATACCCGCTGTGTGGCGCGAGGGGCACCCAAGGCTTTCCTGCTGGCCGACATGCCATTTGCCACCGCCCAGATCAGTCCCGAGGACACCTTTCGAAATGCGGCAGAATTGATGCGCGCAGGAGCGCAGATGGTCAAGATCGAAGGAGGCGCCAGCATGGCCCCGACGATCTCTTTTCTGGTCGCCCGGGGCATTCCCGTTTGCGCCCACATCGGTTTGACCCCACAATCCGTGCACCAACTGGGAGGATTCAAGGTGCAAGGCCGCAATGCCGCGATGGCCCAACAGATACTGACCGACGCGCAGGCACTGGAACAGGCCGGGGCCAGCATGATTCTGATAGAGGCCGTGCCGCGTTCCCTGGCCGACCAGATCTGTGCCCAGGTTCAGGTTCCGACCATCGGCATCGGGGCCAGTCCTCACTGTTCGGGGCAAGTTCTGGTCATTTACGACATGCTGGGATTGGGCGCGTATATTCCTCCCCGTTTCGTCCGCCCCTTCATTCAGGAAACCGGTTCCATTGCAAAAGCCGTGGAACTTTATGTGCGGGAAGTCAAGGCGGGGAAATTTCCCGGCGAGGAGCATTGCTATGGGGTGTAGGGTACCCCGAACTGCGTGGGCAAGCGCCGCTTTATTACTGGTCAGCAGTACCGCCGTCTGGGCCCAGGATCCGCTGAACTCGAGTTTGCATCTGACCTTGCGTCAGGCCATGGGGATGGCCGTGACGCACCATGTCCAGGTACAACTGGCTCTGGAACAGGCTCAGGAGGCCACGGCCCGTGCCGAAGAGGCTCGGGCTGCCCTGCGCCCGGCGGTGGGCTTCAATTCCTACCAGATGCGCCAGACCCAGAACTTGCGCGCCATGGGGTTGGCGCTACCAGGGTTTCCCACCCTCATCGGTCCCTTCAATACATTCGACGCCCGAGTCCAGTTCACCCAGCAAATCCTGGACCTGGTTCATGTACACGAAGCGTCCTCGGCTCAAACCGGAGTCGAGGTTGCGCGTCTTGAAGCCACCGCACGGGAGCAACAGATCGCGGGTGCTGCCGGGTTGGCTTATCTGGCCGTACAACAGAGCATGGAATCGGTCAAGGCGGCGCAAGCCAATGAGACCTTGTCCCAACACCTCCTGCAATTGACCCGCGACCAGTTGAAAAGCGGGTTGGCCACGGGCGTGGATGAAGTTCGGGCCGCGGCGTCGGAAGCACAGGTTGCCTACCAGTTGCAGCAGGCGCTGGGCGCAGCCAAGGATGCGCTCACCCGTCTGCATCGCGCCCTCGGCTTGCCTCTCGATCTCCCCATTGAACTGACGGATACCCTGGGGGTTGTTCCGGCCTCAAGTCCCGACGGGGGAGACGCCGTGGATCGCGCCCTGCACCAACGACCGGAATTACAAGCCCTGGAAAAAACCCTGGAACAACGGGTGACGGAAACGGAAGCCGCCAAGGCGGCTTCTTACCCTACCATCGGATTGATCGGCGCGATCGGTCCCAGCGGGGTACTTCCTACCCAGTATGACTACCGCACCTATAGTTACGGCATCCAGATGAGTGTGCCCCTGTATCAGGGCGGCGCGCTGGTCGCACGCCAGGACCAGGCCGAAAGCCGACGGCGTCAGGCCGAACTGTCCCTGAAAGATGGGCGTCATCAGGTGGAGGAGGACGTTCGTCTGGCCGAAGATTCCCTGAACACCAGCCGCGCCCAGGTAAAGGCGGCGCAATTGCGGCTGGATCTGGCCCAACGGTTGATGCAGCAGGCTCAGGATCGATTCGTCAGTGGTGTTGCCGATAATCTCGAAATGGTGGATGCACAGGCCGGTCTGGCGCAGGCCCGGAGCGATCAGATCGGTGCGCTGGGGGCCTTGGGCATGTCACAGGTAAACTATGATCTGGCGTTGGGTCAAATCGCCTACGAAACCCCCACTCAACCGGAGTCTCTCCCATGATTCAGGACGATGCCCCCGTTTCTTCGCTCCCCGCTGCCCAGCCGCTCACCGCGGTCTGGCGGTTCTGGCTGATGCTGGGGGGAGGAGTGGTGCTGTTGTGCGCTTTTGGTTTATGGTTCGCCCAGCGGAATCAGGAGAGCACGGATGATGCCTTCATCGAGGCCGATATCGTGGAGATCAGTCCCCACATCAGCGGCTATATCGATCGGGTCGAGGTGACGGACAATCAGCGGGTCAAGGCAGGCCAACTTCTGGCGCTCATCGATCCCCGTGACTATGTTTTGCGTGTGCAACAGGCAGAAGCAGTTCTGGCTGCGGCCAAAGCCCGGCATGGAGCCACCTCGCAGGATCTTTCCGTGGTGACCACCACTACCACTGCGGCGGTGCGGGAAGCGCGGAGTGCCCTGGCCTCGGCGCTGGCAGCTCAACAACAGGCCGTGGCGGAAAGCAGCGGGAGTGAAGCAGAAGCCCAACTCACCCACAGCGATGTGCAACGTTATCAGGCGCTCTACGAAAAGCAGGAAATTTCGCGCCAGCGACTCGATCAGGCCCTGACGGCAGACCGGGCCGCTCAAGCACGGAAAGAATCGGCCCAGCGCGCGGTGGAGATCGCCCTGGCGCGAGTCGGGGAGGCGCGGGCACGTCTCGATGAAGCAGGTTCGGGACCTCGTCAGGTGGCGCTCAAACGGGATCAGGAAGCCGGAGGGCAGGCCTCGGTGGCCGAAGCCGAGGCAGCACTGGCTCAGGCGCGGCTCGATCTGAGTTATACGCGGCTGGAGGCTCCCTCTTCCGGGAAGGTGACCCATAAAACGCTTTTGCTGGGTCAACTGGTTCAGCCTGGCACGGTGGTTCTGTCCCTGGTGACAGGCGCTCCCTGGGTGGTTGCAAACTTCAAGGAAACCCAGTTGCACCGTATGCGCCGTGGTCAAAAGGTAAAAATTCGGGTGGACGCTTTTCCTGGCCGGGAATGGCATGGACATATCGATAGTTTCCAGGACGGCACGGGATCCCGTTTCAGTTTGCTGCCTCCCGAGAATGCCACCGGAAATTACGTCAAGGTGGTACAGCGCCTGCCCGTCAAAATCGTGTTCGACGAGCCGTTGGACCAGTTGCAGCGTCTGTCCCCCGGATTATCCGCAACCCCAACGGTAGAACTGGATAGCGGCGGCTTACCTTTCTGAGTGAGGGTGTCTGGAGAGAATGGGAGGGGCCGGGAGGGCAGGTCGCGGCATCTGACAAAATAATTTCATTTTCAATCACGAAAGTGGTTACGAGTTCATGATATTTTGGTATATTCCGACAAGCGCGCAGGCTCAGGAGCAGGATGTTCCTGAGTTGCTTTTTGATATTTGATTCGGTGGATACTCACCGCTTGGCGTTTTCGCTCCCGATTGAGAAGGTGCACATGAATAAGTTTTTCGGTTCCAGATTGCTTTTTCTAATGATGCTTGGGGTTTCAACGACTTCATACGCCACGGGTTCCGTGTCTGCGCCGCTGGCCACCATGACGGAGTCGGAAGCAGTCTCCCTGGTTTCCAACGCCAAGAGCGGGGATGCCGTGGCCGTTCAGAAGTTGCTTGATTCAGCGCGCAACAACGATCCCAAGGCCCAGACCTATCTGGGCGCCTACCTCGACATGACGGGAGACCATGCCCAGGCTGCGGACTGGTATACCAAGGCGGCCAATCAAAACGTTGCCTGGGCCCAGTACAAACTGGGGATGATGTATGTCTCCGGTCAGGGCGTGCCCCGCGATTATGCCAGGGCGGCCGAATGGTTGAAAAAGGCGGCCGACCAAAATGTGGCGGAGGCCCAGTTCCAGTTGGGATTGCTGTATGCCAATGGTTCGGGAGTGACTCGAGACTATGCCGTTGCCGTCGATTACTTTCGCAAGGCGGCGAATCAGGGCAATGCCATGGCCCAGAACAACATGGGCGTTTTTTACGAGTCGGGGCGTGGCGTCCCTCAGGATCCGGCAGAAGCCGCCGACTGGTACCGACGCTCTGCGGAGCAAGGCAATTCCAAGGCCCAGAATAACCTGGGCGTACTTTATGAAAATGGGCGGGGGGTTCCCAGGGACTACATCATGGCTGCAGAATGGTACCGCAAGGCTGCCATGCAGGGTTCTGCTCGCGCTCAGAACAACCTGGGAATGCTCTATGACAACGGTCTGGGGGTGCCCCAGGACTACGCCAAAGCAGCGGATTGGTTTCACAAGGCCTCCGAACAGGGAAACACCGAAGCCCAGAAAAATCTGGGGGTTTTATATTCCACCGGTTTGGTCAAGCCCTGATCCTGTGCGCATAACGTCATGAATCTTTTGTCTCCCCAACGGATTCGACAACTGACGGGCTGGCTTTTATGGCCATTTCTGTTTCAGATGTTCCTGGTGGTTGGAGCACTGGATCCCCTTCTGAATCAAGGCAGTGAAACCGGTCCTGCTCTTCAGATCTGTACGGTTTCGGGCCAGCAGTGGGTCCAGACGGTTTCCGTTCCCGACCAAAGGAACTCCTCTCACCTTCCTTCCTCACCCTCCGATTTCGGCCATGGCCATTGTTCCTTTTGCGGTTCGCTGGCTCTGGCCCTGCCCATGGATCTGTCCAATCCGGGACTGGGGCTCACCCTGTTTCGCGGACAACTCCTGCCCCCCCGTGAAATCCATGACTTCCTCGCGTTCCGCGACTTCTTCCTGCCTTATCCCAACGCACCTCCCTTTTTCGCCTGAATCGTTTTTTCCGGGATGATGTTTCCCCGATCGGGGACATGACCGGAAAGTGATTTTTCTTTCTGACGGATGTACGAGCGGCTCGATCACGGAGCAGTCGTCCATCCGACGGTAAAAGTTAACTTTTCAGGGGAGTTTATTAATGTATCATTATGGTTTAAAACATAAATCATCTTTAAACCCTGCGTTAATCAAAGGACTGGCCGGATTGGTGTTGGGCTTTGGAGTCGTCACCCAGGGATGGGCTTGTGCTTGCGGTTGCGGGGTCTTCGACGTGGGTTTGCCCGGGTTGCCCGTGAGTGGCATGAATGATCAGGTGAGCCTTCAATATTCCTTCATGAACCAGAACTGGAATCATAGCGGCGCCAGTGGACAAGTGGGGGCACTCAACCCCGACAAGCAGATCGGAACCAACTTCTACACCCTCTATGGCCAGCACATGTTCAATGACAACTGGGGGGTCGAGGCCATGTTGCCCTACTGGACGCGTACCTTCACCACCGATACGAGCGGGGTACCGGGACAGATCAATCCTTCTCCCAGCACCCGCTCGGCCAATATCAGCAGCCTTTCCGATTTACGTGTGATGGGTATGTATACGGGATTCTCCAAGGACAAATCCAGCGGGCTGACCTTCGGCCTGAAATTGCCCACCGGCCCGGTCAATCCGGCGCCTTTGATCGATCGGGACACGGCACCGGGAACCGGCACCACCGACTTGCTGCTCGGCTACTACAGTATGGGGAATTTCAGCGCCAACTGGGGCTGGTTTTCTCAAGGAACCTGGCGTCATGCCCTGGATCATTATCAGGGATACAAACCGGGGGACAGCCTCAATACGGTCGCGGGGGTTACCTGGAATGCCATCGAAGCCAGTACGCACGTGATTCCCATGATGCAGGTGAATGCCTTGTGGCGGGCACGGGATCAGGGGGGTGGGGATGCCTTGTATGGTAACCTGAACAGCGGTTATGCCAACCTTTTTCTGGCTCCCGGCGCCTTGATCGATCTGTCTCGTCACTGGCAGGCCAATACATCGATTTATCTGCCCCTGTACCGCTATGCCAACGGAGATCAACTGGTGCCGCACTGGATGGTGAATGCGGGCATCACTTATCTGTTCTAGTTTCTCGCCAAAGAGTTTTTTCGCTTCCGGCGTGTTATCGTGCCTTCTGACTATCAAGGAGAAGTTTTATGCGGCACTCTATATTCTGGTTCATCGTCGCCTTGCTGCTGGGGTCTGCACCGCTGGTACAGGCTCTGGAAATGGATGCGCCCGTACCGGCCTATACCCTGAATCTGGAAGGGGGCGGGAAGGTGACGGCGCAAAGCGAACGGGGCCACGTCACCCTGCTGCATTTCTGGGCTTCGTGGTGTGTCCCCTGCCGGGTGGAAATGCCGCGCCTGGAAAAGTTGTATCAAAAATACCATGCCCGTGGCCTGGACATCGTGGCCATCGACATGGACAGTGATGAGGACCAACCTCTGGCGCGCGCGATGATGGCCCACTACCACTTTCCATGGGCTCTCAAGAGTCATGCTGAAGTCGATGAATTAGGACGGATCTGGCGTATGCCCCTATCCATCCTCGTGGATCGGAAAGGGATCGTCCGCCAGAATGCCTGGGCGGCCGATGATGATCAGGGACTGCCTGAATCTGTTCTGGTGGCGGGCATTGAACCCCTGCTTGGGGCCGCACCTGTTCCCATCCCTGCATCGGGCATGCAGTCAGGGACTTCACCCGCCATTCAGGTCCTGCATCCGATGGCCCGTGCCACGGCTCCAGGCCAGGAGGAAGGGGTGGTGTATCTGACCCTGGTCAATCCAGGGGACCGGGAAGATGCCCTGGAAGGCGCGGACAGCGCCGTGGCTGACCATATCATGCTGCATCAGACCACGGAAATGGAAGGCAACATGGCCCATATGGCACACGAATATCATCTGGTGATCCCTGCCCATGGTCAGGTGACCTTGGCACCCGGAGGACATCACCTGATGCTGGAGGATTTGGCTCACCCCCTGGTGGCCGGGCAGACCGTGCCCCTGAATCTCCATTTTCAGCATGGTGCCACCGTGCATGTGGACGTGCCGATCACCCCTCTGGTGCCTTGAGAATCACCGGAACCCAGCCGCGCACGCTGTTGATGAACCAGAGTCGGTCGGCCCGTGCCAGGTCCTCCCGCGTCAGGATCTGTTCTTCGAGTTCTCCCTGATCGCAGAGAAACTGACGGAACGTTCCTGCCAGTAGTCCGCAGGACAGCGGGGGGGTGAGTTTTTTCCCCTTTTTCTCGAGCACCAGATTACCGCGCGTGAATTCCGTCAGTTCACCCCGCCCGTTCCAGAGCAACACGTCGAAACACGGCGTGGGCAGGGAGGAGAGAACAGCCTCATAGAGACGACGTTCGGTGGTCTTGTGCGCCATCGTCCGGGGATCGAATGGGAAGGGATGGGCGGACAGACAGATGGGTTGAGGAATTTTCCGGAGGGGGAGGGACAGAACAAACCCTTCAAGATGAAAGTTGCCTTGCCGATTGTAACGCAGGCGGACCCGATAAGATCCAGTGGGATACTGTCGGGCGAAATGATCCAGGGCCTCGGTGAAACGTTGCGCCGTCAGGGGAGGAAAGCCCAGGGCCTGAACGGAGTGGAGCAGGCGGCGGCAGTGATAATGGGGAAGTTCCCAAATTCCCTGTTCGAGGCGGAGGGTTTCGAGCAGATCGACGGACGCAGCACCTTCCAGAAAACGGGCTTTGGTGGCAATTTCAGCCCATTCGGCGGGGGCCTGGGAATCCCAGGTGATGCCACTGCCCACACCACAGAGAAGGCGGTCATGCGGGACGTCATGCCAGAGGGTGCGGATGGGTACATTGAATTGCGCATCCCCGCCCGGGCGAATCCAGCCGATGGCCCCGCAATAGGCGCCGCGCGGGCTCTTCTCCAGCCGTCTGATCCAGCGCATGGCTTGCCATTTGGGGGCGCCGGTGATCGATCCGCAAGGAAAAAGGGCAGAGAAAATCGCTTCGAGATCGGCCTCGGGTTTCAACGTGGCTGCCACCGTGGACGTCATTTGATGTACGGTGGGATAGGTCTCTACCCGGCAGAGATCGCTGACGTTGACCGAACCGGGCAGGGCGATGCGCGCCAGATCATTGCGGAGAAGATCGACGATCATGATGTTTTCAGCCCGGTTTTTTGGACATTGGGCCAGATTTTCGGCGTCTTCCGGGGAAGCAGTGCCCTTCATGGGACGAGTCAGAATCCGGCGGCCGTGGGTTTCAAAGAACAGTTCCGGCGAAAGGGAAAGGAGGGCTCCGTCGGTCCAGGACAGCCATGCACTGAAGTCTGCGTCCTGGACCCGGCGCAGGTGCTCGTAGAGGTGACGGGATGAACCGGAGAACGTGCTTTCCAGGCGTAACGTCAGGTTCATCTGATAGGCCTCCCCTTGCGCAATGGCCTGACGCAAGGCCTGTACCGCCTGGGTATAGGCGGACAGCGTCAGGTCGGGTTGCCAGGGGCCACGGAATTCCGCCGAAGGAGAAGCGTTTTCTTCGTCCCATCCGGGAAGGGGCGCATCGTATATCCCGAAGCAGGCCAGGGGAAAATCCTTCAGGGGCGGATGGGTGAAGGCGGCCGTATCGAAAGCTGCGGCGGCTTCATAGGCCACGAAACCAGCCGCATGGGCACCTGCCTGACAGGCATGGGCTACCTGACGCAACACGGGACGTACCTCTGCCAGCGAATGGGCGACCAGACATTGGCGGGGCGAGCGGAAGACGCGCCGGAGGCGCAGCCCCGGACATTCGGCAAAATCAAGGAGGATGTTCATGTGACGGATTTTAAAGCCTGGCGATACAGTATGTCGGGAAGATTCGGTTAGAATGAACAAATAAATCCACAGGAAGGGAGGAGAGGATGACTCAGATTCAGCGCGTGGCCGTGTTGGGGGCCGGGGTCATGGGGGCGCAATTGGCAGCGCACTTCGTCAACCTGGACATTCCTGTTCTGCTCTATGATCTGCCCCTTGACCAGGGAGCCCCGAATGGACGGGTTCTGCAGGCCATCCGGGGATTGAAGAAAATGAGTCCGCCGCCTCTGGTCGAACCCGAACGGGCAGACCTGATCGAAGCAGCCAATTATGACGAACATTTGCCCCGGCTTTCCACCTGTGATCTGGTCATTGAAGCCATCGGTGAACAGTTGGCCTGGAAACAGGCACTCTATGCACGCATTTTGCCTCACCTGGCTCCCCAGGGCTGGTTGGTCTCCAACACCTCCGGCCTGTCTCTGGAAGAACTCAGTACCGCACTGCCCGAGGATCGCCAACCGCGCTTCTGCGGCATGCATTTCTTCAATCCCCCCCGTTACATGGCGTTGGTGGAATTGATTCCCACGGCACGAACGGATCGGGACAGTATCGCCATTCTGGAATCCTTCATCACGACCCGTCTGGGCAAGACCGTCATTCATGCCCTGGACACGCCGAATTTCGTGGCCAATCGGATTGGGGTTGCCGCGACCGTATTCACCTTTCACCAGGCCCAGAATTTTGGGTTGTCCTGTGATCTGGTGGATGACCTGACCGGCCCTCTGTTGGGACGGCCTCGTTCCGCCACTTACCGTACTGCGGACTTGGTCGGTCTGGACATTCTGTCGCATGTCATCCATACGACCTATACCCAGGTCCCGGACGATCCCTTTCGTGCCCTGTTTGCCCCTTTCCCTCTCCTCGAGGGACTGATTTCGGCAGGGGCGCTGGGCGCCAAGACCGGCGCTGGTTTTTACCGCAAGGAAGGCAAGACGATTCTTCGCCTGGACCCCATGACCCGTTCCTATGTGCCCAGCGGGGCCAAGGCGGAGGCAGAGGTAAGGGCTTGTCTGGACGCTTCGCCGCCGCGCAGACTGGCCAGTCTGCGTGCCAGTGCCCACCCCCAGGCTCAGTTTTTGTGGGCCATTCATCGCGACCTGTTCCACTACTGTGCCCTTCACCTGGCGTACATGGCGCCCTCGGCCCGTGAGGTGGATACGGCATTGCGGCTGGGCTTTGGTTGGGCTCTCGGCCCCTTCGAACAGTGGCAGCTGTCAGGTTGGTCGGAGGTCGCAGCATGGATCGAGGAAGATCGGCAGGCGGGAAAAACCCTGGTCGACCTTCCTTTGCCGGATTGGGCCATGGACCCCCAACGTCAGGTCGTTCATACGCCGCAGGGTTCCTGGTCGGCGGCCCGTGCCACCCTCAGCCCTCGTATTTCCCAGCCCTGGCTGAAACGTCAGCACTTCCCCTTGCGCCTGCTGGGCGAGGGGGGAACCAACCCGGCCAGCGCGGGACGGACCGTGGCCGAATCCGAAGCCGCGCGTCTGTGGACACTGGATGAGGCGGTATTGATCCTGACCCTTCGCACCAAGATGAACCTCCTGGGCGAAGTTGCGCTGGAAGCACTGGATCAGGCGCTGACCGAAGCCGAAAGCCAGTTCCGCGCTCTGGTTCTGTGGAGTCCCGGCCCACACTTTTCGGCGGGGGGAGATCTCAGGGGGTTTATCGAAACCTATACCCGCCATGGTTTGACGGGGTTGGCATTGGCCCAGGAGCGGTTCCAGCGTGTGGTTCAGCGTTTGCGCTACAGCGCAGTGCCCACCGTGGCCGCCCTGCAGGGCTATGCCCTGGGTGGGGGGTGTGAAGTCACGTTGCACTGTACCCGTCGGGTTGCACACACGGAAACCAACCTGGGCATGGTGGAAGTCAACGTCGGGATCTTTCCCGGCGCCGGCGGTTTGACGGAAGTTGCCCGGCGCGCCGGACTGCGCGCCCTGGCAGCCCAATCGCCCCTGCAGGTGGCTGACTACCTGCAAGAGGATCTGACGCGCATCCTGCGCTGCACAGTCAGTCAAAGCGCCCAGGAAGCCCGTTCCTGGGGCTGGCTCGAAAGCGGCGACGTTCTCGTTCCGAACCGTGAAGAATTGCTCCATGTGGCCCTGACACAAGCCCTGGCTCTGGCCGAATCCGGTCATGCGCCTGCTCTGCCTCGTCCCTTTCCGGTGGGTGGGGTGGAAGGCCGGGCCCAGATGCTTGCGGGATTGGTCAATGCGCGCCAGGGAGGGCAAATTTCGGCGCATGATTTCGAGATTGGACGTATTTTGGCCACAGTCGCCTGCGGTGGAGAATTGCCCGCAGGAACCCTGGTCAATGTGGACTACCTGCTTGGCCTGGAACGGGCACATTTCGGTCCTTTGCTGGCCACTCAAAAAAGTCGGGAACGAATTCAGTCTTTTCTGGAAACTGGCAAGGCTGTGCGTAATTAGTCGGGAGAGTGACATGAAAACAGCGTATATCGTGGCAGCCACCCGTACCCCTGTGGGAAAAGGGCGAGGACAGTTTGCCCAGGTACGGGCAGATACCTTGCTCATCACGGCGTTACGGGGTGCCCTGGCCCAGGTTCCCATGCTGGATCCGGAAGCGATCGAAGATGTGGTGATCGGATGCGCCATGCCGGAAGGTGAGCAGGGTCTCAATATTGCGCGCAGTGCAGCCCTTCTGGCGGGGTTACCCCTCTCTGCGGGAGCGATGACGGTCAATCGGTTCTGTGCCTCCGGATTGTCTGCCATCCAGATGGCGGCAGAGCGTATCCAGTTGGGCAGCGCAGACCTCATGGTCGCCGGTGGCGTGGAATCCATGAGCCGCATCCCCATGATGGGCCGGCATCCTGCGCCCAGTCCCCTGATTTTTGAAACGCCTTTTCACACGCCACTGGCCTGGGGAATGGGGGCGACTGCAGAAAATCTGGCGAATCAGTGGAACATCAGCCGACTGGAACAGGATACGGTGGCTCTGGAATCGCACCGACGCGCACTGGAAGCACAACGCCAGGGTTTTTTTGAGGCAGAAATCACCCCGGTCACCCTGCTTCAGCACTCTCTGGATCTGAGTACCGGACTGACGACTCCACAGGAGAAAACGTGGCGCCAGGACGAAGGGCCTCGTGCCGATACCAGTCTGGAGATTCTGGCCCGGCTCAAGCCAGCCTTCCATGTCCGGGGGAGTGTCACGGCCGGTAACAGCAGCCAGATCTCGGATGGAGCCGCCGCCCTCATTCTGGCCAGCGAAGAGGCGGTGCACCGTCATGGTTTGACCCCTCTGGCGCGGGTCCTGGGTTTTTCTGTCAAAGGCGTGCCGCCGGAGATCATGGGGATTGGTCCCGTCAAGGCCGTTCCTCCCCTGTTGTCGCGACATGGGGTCGGTCTTGCGCAACTGGACTGGATCGAACTCAACGAAGCCTTTGCGGCACAGGTATTGGCGGTTCAGAAAAATCTGGCTTTCGACCCGGTTCGGCTCAACCCGCTCGGGGGAGCAATTGCGCTTGGCCATCCCCTGGGGGCGAGCGGCGCCATTCGCACGGCCACCTTGATCCATGGGTTACGTCGCACCAACGGGCGTTATGGCATGGTGACGCTGTGCGTGGGCATGGGGCAGGGGATTGCCGGACTATTCGAACGGGTATGATAGAATCCTGCCCTGTCATGTACAAGGAAACCCCATGAAAATACTGGTCCCTGTAAAGCGCGTTCTGGACTACAACATCAAGGCCAGAGCCAAGGCAGACGGCAGTGGTGTGGCGTTGGCCGGGCTCAAGATGTCCCTCAATCCCTTTGACGAAATCGCCCTGGAAGCAGCGATTCGCCTGAAGGAAGCAGGGCAGGCCACGGAAGTGGTCGCCCTTTCCTGCGGCGATGCGGCGGTTCAGGAGGGGCTGCGTACCGCTCTTGCTCTGGGCGCTGACCGGGCGCTCTGGGTCTCTTCGAGCGAAGAATTACAACCTCTGGCCGTGGCCAAATTGTTGCGTGCAGTGGTTCTGCGCGAAGCGCCCACTCTGGTGATCTGTGGTAAACAGGCCATCGATGATGATGCAAACCAGACCGGACAAATGTTGGCTGCCCTGCTGAATTGGGGGCAGGCCACCAATGCTGCTGAGATACAGTTGGGGGAGGGAAGGGTCGACGTGGTGCGAGAAACCGACGGGGGAACCGAAACCCTGCGCCTGCTTTTGCCTGCCGTGATTACGACGGACCTGCGTCTGAATGAACCGCGTTACGCCACCTTGCCCAATATCATGAAGGCCCGGAAAAAACCGATCGAAACCCTGACCCCCGAGGAACTGGGGGTGACGGTGACGCCTCGCCTGAAGACTCTGCGCGTTCAGGAACCGCCGCAACGCCCCGCCGGCATCAAGGTGGATTCCGTTGCCGCGTTGCTGGCGCGTCTCAAAAATGAAGCCAAGGTGATTTGAACGATGGAAAACCGAATTTTACTGGTCGCTGAATTGGGTTCTGAAGGTCATTTGAAATCCTCCATTCGTTCTCTGCTCACGGCGGCCAGATCCCTGGACGGGGAGATCGATGTGCTGGTCTGGGGGGGCGATACAACCTTCGCCGTGGCCGAGGCCCGGCGTTTACCGGGGATTCGTCGGGTTCTGAATGGGGTAGGGCCGACTCTTGCGGATGGACTGGCGGAAATGCTCTGCGCTCTGGTGCAACCGCTGGCGAGTCAATATACGCACATCCTGACTGCCGCGACGGTCATCGGCAAGAACTGGATGCCGCGTCTGGCGGCACTGGAAGATGTGGCCATGGTCAGCGATATCGTGGGCGTGGAATCTTCGGATACCTTTGTCCGACCGATTTACGCCGGGAGTGTCTGGGCAACGGTATGCTGCCCCGAACCCCTCAAATTGGTGACGGTGCGCAGCACGGCCTTTCCGGGGGTGGAGGGGGAGGGGGCGGATCCGGTTGCGGTGGAAAATTTGCCTTGTCCCGAAGCGCTGCCGCAGTCAACCCGAATTGCCGTGCACACGCATGTACAGGAAGGTCGCCCCTCTCTGGAGAATGCCCGGGTCGTGGTGTCCGGTGGGCGCGGCCTGGGAAGTGCCGAACATTACGAGGCTTTGCTGGGGCCTTTGGCAGACGAGTTGAACGCTGCACTGGGCGCATCCCGAGCCGCCGTGGACCTGGGGTATGCGCCCAATGATGTCCAGGTGGGCCAGACCGGTAAGGTGGTCGCCCCGGACCTCTATATTGCCATCGGTATTTCAGGCGCCATTCAGCACCTGGCAGGCATGCAGACTTCCCGGGTTATCGTGGCCATCAACAAGGATCCGGATGCCCCCATCTTCACTGTGGCAGATTACGGACTGGTGGGGGATTTGAACGTGCTGGTCCCTGAATTGACCGCGGCGCTTCATCAAAAATGAGCGTCCCGGGTTCAAGCGCCTTGTAGCGGAATCTCGTGCTCCAGGCGCTTGACCTGGTTGTGTTCGTCCACATAAACCAGGCGTGGCGAAAAGTTTTTTAGTTCTTCCGGGGTGTAACTGGCATAGGCGGCAATGATCAATAGGTCTCCTACCTGAGCCTTGCGGGCAGCAGCGCCATTGACGGAAATCATGCCGGAATTCCGTGCGCCCCGAATGGCGTAGGTCGTGAAGCGCTCTCCATTGTTCACATTGTAGATGTCGATCTGCTGGTATTCATGAATGTCCGCCGCTTCCAGCAAAGTTTCATCGATGGCACAGGACCCTTCATAACCCAGTTCGGACTGGGTCACCGAGACGCGGTGCAGTTTGGCCTTGAGCATGGTTTGGTACATAGGCAATGGCAAGCAGGTAGGCTTTCTCAAATCAACAAAAGCCGCATTTTACCCCAATTTCTCAGGATTCATATTGCAAGCCCCTGCAGTCCTTGGGACAATGGGGGTTTTGCGCTGTACATTTTATCAGGGAGGCGAGGTGGAAGAAAGGGAATGGATGGAATCCCATCAAACGCAACAGGAAAGCACGGCACAACGCTTGCACCTCGAAAAACAGGTCCAACGAACTCTGGCCGAAGACGTGGGGGCAGGGGATCTGACCGCGTTCCTGATTCCGGAACCCGTGGTTTCTGAAGCACGGATCCTGGTTCGTGAAAGCGCGGTTCTGTGTGGTCAACCCTGGGTAAACGAAGTCTTTCGACAATTGGACTCCCGGTTGCAGGTGGAATGGCAGGTCGCTGAAGGCGCGGAAGTCGTGCCCGGCCAGGTGGTGGCCACGCTGAAGGGGCCGGCACGGGCGTTGCTGACCGGCGAACGGGCCGCGCTGAATTTTTTGCAAACCCTGTCGGGCGTCGCAACCCAGACCCGCCAGTTTGTGCGTGCCGTGGCAGGCACGCGGGCGGTGATCGTCGATACCCGAAAAACCATTCCGGGGTTACGTCTGGCAGAAAAGTACGCCGTGCGGGTCGGGGGAGGAACCAACCACCGGATGGGACTTTACGATGCCATCCTGATCAAGGAGAATCATATTGCAGCCACGGGCTCCATCACCCAGGCGGTTACCTTGGCCCAGAGCATCAGGGGAAGTTACAAGTTCATCCAGGTGGAGGTGGAAACTCTGGAGCAACTGGAGGAAGCGCTCAGCGCCGGGGCGAACATGGTCATGCTGGATAACATGTCCCACGAGATGCAACGACAAGCCGTGACCCAGGTTGCCGGACGGGCACGGGTCGAAGTGTCTGGCGGAGTGAGTCTGGAATCGGTGCGTCAGATTGCGGAATTGGGGGTGGATCGAATTTCCATCGGGAGTCTGACCAAGGATATAAAATCTATCGATTTTTCCATGAGGTTCAAGGATGTCAACTTGTAGTATTAAAGTAGATTATGAAAATCCTCAGGGGCTTGCCACGGCCTGGGCACGCGTGTCAGAAGAGCCTTCCCAGGAGCGGCGCCGGGTTTTGCTGGCGGAACTGGAAGGTCTTCTGGCCCAGAGAAATGCCGTACTGGTGGCTCATTACTACGTTCATCCCGATCTCCAGGACCTGGCCGAAAAGACCGGTGGTCTGGTGTCTGACTCCCTCGAAATGGCCAGGTTTGGCAAGCAGCACCCAGCGACAACCCTGGTGGTGGCCGGGGTACGCTTCATGGGGGAAACGGCCAAGATTCTGTCTCCTGAAAAAACCGTGTTGATGCCCGAGTATGAGGCGGAATGCTCCCTTGACCTGGGGTGTCCCGGTGACGCCTTTCATGCGTTTTGCGATGCCCATCCTGACCGCACCGTGGTGGTGTATTCCAATACCAGCGCCGCAGTCAAGGCGCGTGCCGATTGGGTGGTCACCTCGGGCTGTGCGGTAGCCGTGGTTCGCCACCTGCACGAACAGGGACAAAAAATCCTGTGGGCGCCGGACCGTCATCTGGGGGACTATGTGGCTCAGGAAACAGGCGCTGACCTGCTTTCCTGGCAGGGCTCCTGCATCGTTCACGACGAGTTCAAGGCCGCCGAACTGGCGGACCTGAAAACGAAAATGCCCCGGGCGAGGGTGTTGGTCCATCCCGAGTCGCCCAGGTCGGTTCTGGCATTGGCGGATTATGTCGGTTCCACACGAGGCATCCTGGAAGCCGCGGGTGACCCGGCGGTGGAGACGTTTATCGTGGCCACGGACAACGGCATGTTCCATAAATTGCGTCAAACCTATCCAGATAAGGTCTTTATCGAAGCGCCGACCGCCGGATCGGGGGCTACCTGCAAGAGTTGTGCCCATTGTCCCTGGATGGCCATGAATGGACTGGAAAATCTGCGCGCCATCCTGGCTTCGGGCACACCTGAAGTCACCATCGATCCTGCGCTCATCGATCGGGCCCGTTTGCCCATCGAACGGATGCTGGCCTTCACACAAGCCGGCGCGCCACGGGCGACAGGGCTGGTGCCTCATTTGGGGTCTGCCTGAACGAAATTCAGGGAGGGGTGAGCAGGGTGGGGCGCGCAGAAGGCAAACTCAGCGGATAGTCCCGGCTGTAGTGGAGCCCTCGGCTTTCCTTACGCAGGCGGGCAGAATTGACGATGAGTTGGGAAACCGTCACAAGGTTACGCAATTCAAGCAAGTCCCGACTGACATGGAAATTGGTATAGAACTCAAGGATTTCCTCGTGTAACAGTTTCAGGCGGTGAGCCGCCCGCTCCAACCGTTTGTCGGTGCGCACGATTCCGACGTAATCCCACATGAAGCGGCGTAGTTCCTCCCAATTATGGGAGATGACCACTTCCTCATCAGGGTCAGTGACCTGACTGCTGTCCCAGGGCGGAATGAAGGGCAATGGTGCAGCGGGTGGCTGGGAGAGAATGGCGGCGCTGGCTTCCCGGGCCATCACCACGCATTCCAGCAGCGAATTGCTGGCCAAACGATTGGCGCCATGCAAACCCGTGCAGGCCGTTTCGCCAATGGCATACAGACCGGCCAGATCGGTGCGCCCCTGCAGATCGGTACGCAACCCGCCACAGGTATAGTGCGCTGCCGGAACCACCGGGATGGGTTGGGTGGTCATGTCGATGCCCAGGGACAGGCATTTTTCATGGATGGTCGGGAAATGGTCGAGAATGAACTCAGGGGACAGATGGGTAATGTCCAGATAAACGCAATCCAGTCCGTGGCGCTTCATCTCATAGTCGATGGCACGGGCCACGATGTCGCGCGGGGCCAATTCTGCCCGGTCATCGTGCTCAGGCATGAATCGGTGACCGTTAGGCAGACGCAGAATGCCGCCTTCCCCCCGGACGGCTTCGGAGATGAGGAAGGACTTGGCATGGGGGTGATACAGGCAGGTGGGATGAAACTGGATGAATTCCATATTGGCAACGGTACAGCCTGCCCGCCATCCTGCGGCGATGCCATCTCCCGTCGCCGTGTCCGGATTGGTGGTGTAAAGGTAGACCTTGCCCGCACCGCCGGTGGCCAGCAGGGTGTGCGGGGCAGTGAAGGCATGCACTTCGCCGCTGGTTTCCTCCAGTGCATACAAACCCACACAACGCCTTGGCCCCGGCAGTGCGAGCCGTTCACTGGTGATCAGATCGACCAGCATATGCTGCTCGAATAGGTGAATACGCGGATGCTGGCGCAATTGGGGGTGCAGTGTGTTCTGAATGGCGGCCCCGGTAGCATCGGCCACATGGGCTACCCGCCGCTGACTGTGTCCGCCTTCCCGGGTGAGGTGCAACGCACCATTTTCCCGTGTAAAGCGGACACCGCGACGAGTTAACCAGTGAATGGCCATCTCACCCCGCTCAAGAATGAAATGAGTGGCTTCGAGATCGCAAAGGCCAGCACCGGCAATCAGGGTATCCTGCACATGGGTATCGATGCTGTCCAAACTCGACAATGCCGCAGCAATGCCTCCCTGAGCGCGAGGGCTGGCGCCGTCCTCCAGGGACCGTTTGGTGATGAGGGCAACCCGGAGGCCATGGTCTGCCAACTCGAGGGCGGTGACACCTCCCGCCAGGCCACTGCCCACAACAATTGCTTCAAAGGATTTTACGGCTTCCATCATGGTCCATCGATCTGATTGTAATGCGGAGGACAAGCATAGCAGAAATCCTCTGGCGAACTGGCCGCTGGGACATGAAAGGAGTTGTCACGAAAAAACTTATCCCTTAGAATTGCCTCGAATGATAGAACAAGGTATTTTATCCCATACTCATAAAAAGACGAGGCCGGCATGAATTCATGCATCATGATCCTTGATTCCGATTATCGTCGCGCTGTTACCCTTGAATCCCATTTGATCCCTGCTTCTTTCCATACCTTGCGTGCGGCTCATGTGGAGGATGCAAAATCACTGTTGCGCACACATCCCATTAAACTGGCGATCCTCAATCAGGATCATGGAAGCAACGGTCATGGTTATGAATATATTCGCTTCATGCGCGAACATTACCCCGATCTCGGCATCATCATCCTGAGCGAAGATTCCTCGCCTCTGGACCGTGCTCTGGGCATTGAAATGGGGGCCGATGATTTTCTGGTCAAGCCTGTGGACATCCGGGAACTCATGGCTCGGATTCGGCGCTTACTGGAACGTCTGACTGTTTCTTCCTTTTATCTGGACAAGGGAATAAATTTTTCTGGATTTGGGCTCGATCGAAAAAAACGGGAAGTCACGTGGATTGCCTCGGGAAATAAAGTCCATTTCACCAACCGTGAGTTCGACATGCTGCTCTGTCTGCTGGAGAACGCCAATCGGGTGGTGGGGCGCAATACGCTGTCCCATGTGGTCTGCGGACGATCCTGGCATGCCGAAGACCGTTCGGTGGATGTCACCGTTTCGAGCATCCGATGCAAGTTGCGCCAGTACAATCCTGCCGATACGCTGATCCGTTCGATTCGAGGAACGGGATACAGTTTGATCATCCGTCATGAATGATCAGAAAACCCGTTCGTTCAGGATCTGGCGCAAATAGGCGCCATAGCCATTCTTGCTCAGGGGAAGAGCCAGTTTTTCCAGTTGGGTTGCATCGATCCAGCCTTGACGATAGGCGATTTCTTCAGGGCAGGATACCTTGAGTCCCTGCCGTTTTTCCACGGTCTGGATATACTGGGCAGCCTCCAGCAGGGAATCGTGGGTCCCGGTGTCCAGCCAGGCAAATCCTCGTCCCAACACTTCCACGCGCAATCGTTGCTGTTCGAGATAAAGACGATTGAGATCGGTGATCTCCAGTTCGCCCCGCGCCGAGGGAACCAGGGTACTGGCCAGATCGCAAACCTGTGCATCATAGAAATAGAGACCGGTGACGGCATAACGAGAGCGGGGTTGAGCGGGCTTTTCTTCCAGCCCGATGACATGGCCGGTATCATCAAACTCCGCCACCCCATACCGTTCAGGGTCACTGACGGGATAAACAAAAACCGTCGCGCCTTCGGGGTGTTTTCCCGCTTGTCTGAGTTTGATGGAGAAATCATGACCGTAGAAGAGATTATCCCCCAATACCAGGGCACTGGGCTGATGTCGGATAAAATCCCGCCCGATCAGAAAAGCCTGTGCTAATCCGCCGGGGTCCGGTTGGACGGCATATTCGAGATTCATTCCCCAGTGGCTGCCATCTCCCAGCAACTGCTGAAAGCGTGGGGTATCCTGAGGCGTGGAAATGATCAGGATGTCGCGGATCTCCGCCAGCATCAGGGTACCCAGCGGATAGTAAATCATGGGCTTGTCGTACACGGGCAGCAATTGCTTGGAAATGACCTGGGTGGCGGGGTAGAGGCGGGTCCCGGAACCGCCCGCCAGTATGATGCCCTTTCTCATGCTTCCTGCCTCCGTTCCGCGTAGTTTTGTTCCAGCCAGGAACGGTAAGCGCCGGACAACACGCGTTCGCTCCACTCCTGATGTGTCAGGTACCAATGCACGGTCTGTTCCAGACCAGAATCGAAGGTATGGGCAGGCTGCCAGTTCAGTTCCTGGCGAATCTTGCTGGCATCGATGGCATAGCGACGATCATGCCCCGGTCGGTCCGTGACGAATTGTATGAGTCGACGGCGGGGGCCCAGCGCCGAGGGGCGATGTCGATCCAGTGCATCACAAAGGGCTTTGACCACGGTCAGATTGGCCAATTCGCTATTTCCGCCGATATTGTAGGTTTCTCCCACCCGTCCGGCTTCGAGCACCCGGCGAATGCCGCTGGCATGGTCACTGACATGGAGCCAGTCCCGTACATTCTGACCATCTCCATAGACCGGCAGGGGTTTTTCAGTCAGGGCTTGGTGCAACATGAGGGGAATCAACTTTTCCGGGAACTGGTAGGGCCCGTAGTTATTGGAACAGTTGGTGGTCAGGACGGGCAATCCGTAGGTATGGTGCCAGGCACGCACCAGATGATCGGAAGCGGCTTTGGAGGCGGAGTAGGGGCTATTTGGCGCATAGGGCGTAAATTCGGAAAAGGCGGGGTCCTGAGGTGCCAGGGAACCATAAACCTCATCGGTGGAGACATGCAGGAAACGGAAATTCTTGCGTTCTTCCCCTCCCAATTCATTCCAGTAAGCGCGTACCGATTCCAAAAGATGAAAGGTGCCGACGATGTTGGTTTGAATGAAGTCCGCCGGCCCGTAAATGGAGCGGTCCACATGGCTTTCGGCCGCAAAATTGAGGATGGCGCGGGGCTGGTGCAACTTCAACAAGGCACGGACCAGGGCCGTATCTCCAATATCGCCTGCCACCAGCGTATGGCGCGGATCCTGATCGAGGCTGGCCAGGTTATCCCGGTTTCCGGCATAAGTCAGTTTATCGAGGGTCAGTACGGGTTCATCCTGGAGATCCAGCCAGTCCAAAACAAAATTAGCACCGATGAAACCAGCACCTCCAGTCACAAAAATCATACTGACTCCTTAATCATGGGATTCTCGCACATGGGGAACAATGAAGGTGCATTGTACCAATACCTTGTCGTTTCGCGTCAAAACCCCATCACATACGCACATTGCGTATAATGTATATTATGTTAAATGCGAAGGGACAACAAAGCCCCATCCGCAGATGGGGCCTCCAGAAATCCCTGCTGGAGCGGTCAACCCGGACAGGAATTGATCAGCGCACCACTTTCATCCAGGGGGATTTGCAAGTGGGGACGGCAGGATAGTAAGCGTTGCTGTCCGGGCAATAATAATGAATTTGTGACTGCCCTCCACTGGTCGGTGCCGTGCCGCTCCCCGATGGGGGTGCGCTGGACCTCGGGCTCAGGTCGGAACGAGGGTCCAATTTGGTGACCCGGGTGGCCCCTCCTCCCCCCAATACCTGTACGCGATCACCCACATGGAAAACTTCATCGGCTCCCTGAGTGACGGCAATCACGTAACCGCTGTCCAGTCGAATCGTGATTTCCACTCCGTTTTCAGTGGACAAGGCATTTTGAGCCGCGTTGCCCGCCGCTCCGGCGGCCAGTGCGCCTAAAACCGTTGCTGCCGCATTGCCGTTGCCCCCTCCAATGGTACTTCCCAGTGCGGCTCCAGCCACACCGCCGCCCAGAGCGCCCAATATGCCCGGTTCACTGCTTTGAATGTGGACCTTGCGCACGCTCTCTACCGTCCCCAGTCGGACCGACTGCTCACCGCGCACTTCCGTGCTGGTATAATCGCTGCCCCCCAGCCCCGGCGAGGAACAGCCCGATACAAGCGCCAAAGTCAGGGAACACAGGGTAACTGTCAGATAATGTTTGTGCATCATGTTGGTTGATCTCTCTCACGAATAGGTCGGGAACTTCGGACACCTGCGATTATAACTCGCGAGGGTAGACTTTAACCGCAGGAAATGGTTCCGTGTACTTCGTCTATGGTAATCTGTCACTCTTTTCGGAAAGGGGCATCTCAATTCTATGGCTCAGTACGTCTACAGCATGAACCGAGTGGGGAAGATTGTCCCCCCCAAACGACAGATTCTCAAGGATATCTCGCTGAGTTTTTTCCCAGGGGCGAAAATCGGGGTACTCGGACTGAATGGTTCGGGTAAATCCACGATTCTCAGAATCATGGCGGGCATCGACCGGGACATTGAAGGTGAGGCCACTCCCCAGCCCGGGCTCAAAATCGGCTATCTTCCCCAGGAACCCAAACTGGATCCTCAATTAACCGTTCGCCAGGCCGTAGAGCAAGGTCTGGGTTCGGTCATCGAGGCGCGTGCGGCATTGGAGGCCGTCTATGCGGCTTATGCCGAGCCCGATGCGGATTTTGATCATTTGGCGTCGGAACAGGCACGGCTCGAGGCCATTCTCAGTGCGGCTGACGGGCACAGCGCCGAGTTACAAATGGACATTGCTGCCGATGCCCTGCGCCTTCCTCCCTGGGAAGCGCAGATCGGCAATCTGTCCGGCGGGGAAAAACGTCGTGTGGCTCTCTGTCAACTGCTGATCTCCAAACCCGACATGCTGCTGCTGGATGAACCCACGAACCATCTGGATGCAGAAAGCGTTGATTGGCTGGAACAGTTTTTACAGCGTTTTCCAGGTACGGTGGTGGCTGTGACCCATGACCGATATTTTCTGGACAATGCCGCCGAGTGGATTCTGGAGCTGGACCGGGGGCACGGTATTCCCTGGAAGGGCAACTACAGTTCATGGCTTGGTCAGAAGGAAGAACGCCTGAAACAGGAAGAGTCCCAGGAATCTGCACGCCAGAAAGCGATTCACAAGGAACTGGAATGGGTCCGTCAGAACCCGAAAGGTCGTCAGGCCAAATCCAAGGCACGTCTGGCACGTTTCGAGGAACTGAATTCGCAGGAGTACCAGAAGCGTAATGAAACCCAGGAAATTTTTATTCCTGTGGGCGAACGTTTGGGCGATTCCGTCATCGAGCTCGAGGGGGTCACGAAATCCTTCGGGGATCGTCTGCTCCTGGACAATGTCAGCCTGACCATTCCGCCCGGTGCCATCGTTGGCATCATTGGTCCTAACGGAGCCGGCAAGTCCACGCTCTTTCGCATGATCGTCGGTCAGGAAACGCCAGATTCCGGTACCATCAAAATCGGTTCCACCGTCAATCTTTCCTATGTGGATCAGTCACGGGAAACCCTGGACGGGGATAAAACCGTCTGGGAATTCATTTCCGGAGGCTCGGACCTGCTCACCGTGGGCAAGTATGAAACGCCCTCCCGTGCCTATATCGGACGATTCAATTTCAAGGGGGCAGACCAGCAAAAGATCGTAAGAAACCTGTCGGGCGGAGAACGGGGTCGTCTGCATCTGGCCAAAACCCTGATTCGGGGAGGGAACGTCCTGCTCCTGGACGAACCTTCCAACGATCTCGACGTGGAAACCCTGCGCGCACTGGAAGATGCCCTGCTGGAATTTGCCGGCGCCGTGTTGGTCATCTCCCATGATCGCTGGTTTCTGGATCGAATCGCCACCCACATCCTGGCCTTCGAGGGCGATTCGCAAGTGACCTTCTTTACCGGCAACTATCAGGAATACGAAGCTGACAAGAAGAAGCGTCTGGGGGAAGAAGGCGCGCGGCCCCGTCGCTTACGTTACAAACCCTTGCACGGCTGATCCTGCAGGAGACCGATCAACTCTTCAGTGCTGAGGGTGCTGGTTTCCCCAGCGCCCTCCAGCAAACTGTCTGCCAGGTTGCGCTTGCGTTCATGCAGGGCGACGATCTTTTCCTCGATGGAATCCTTGATGATCAATCGATAGACCGTCACGGGTCGAGTCTGCCCCATGCGATGGGCGCGGTCCGATGCCTGGTCCTCTACCGCGGGATTCCACCAGGGATCCATGTGAATGACGTAATCCGCTGCGGTGAGGTTGAGCCCTACCCCACCGGCCTTGAGACTGATGAGGAAGATGTCGTCCGTGCCGTCCTGAAAGGATTTGACACGTTTACTTCGCTCGGCGGAGGGGGTGGACCCATCCAGATACTGATAGGTGATGTGATGCTCTTCCAGGGCCTGTCGAATCAGGGTGAGATAGTCCACGAACTGACTGAAGACCAGGGCCCGGTGCCCACTCTCCTTCAACTCTTCCAGGATTTCCATGAGCGCGGTAATCTTGGTGGAGATCCAGGGCCGATCGGGGAGAATCAGGGCGCCATGGCAACAGGCCCGCCGCAACCGCATGATTCCTGCCAATACCTTGATTCTATTGGGTTGTTCATCACCCGGCAAAGTGGTGTTCTCCAGCGCTTCGAGACGGACCGCTTCGTACATGGCCTGTTCTTCAGGAGTGGCCTCCAGTTGCAGCGTGACTTCCGTACGTTGGGGCAATTCGGTCAATACCTGGGACTTGGTACGCCTCAAGATGAAAGGTTGGATCAGGCGGCGCAATTGTTCCCGGGCTTCGGCATCTCCATGCCGCTCGATGGGGTGGGAAAACTTTTCCGTAAACGTATCCAGGGTTCCCAACAGGCCAGGATTGATGAAACGGAACAGGTTCCATAATTCCCCGAGGTGGTTTTCAATGGGGGTTCCCGTGGTCAGAAGGCGAAAATCCGCACGAATCTTCATGGCCGCCTGCGAACGCTTGGTGCTTGGGTTCTTGATGGCCTGGGCTTCATCCAGCACGCAAGTGGCCCAATGGTGACTGCTGATCATCTCCATCTCTTGCTGGAACAGGGTGTAACTCAGAATGACCAGGGAATTCGGGCCCAGGTCTGACAGTTGGTTTTTTCCGCCTACGCAGAGCCAATGCAGGTCCAGAGTGGGAGAAAACCGTTTGGCCTCCTGGACCCAGTTGCCGCAAACCGAGGTCGGCGCAACCACCAGGGCCGCCCCCAATGGGGCTCGGTAAAGGAGCAAGGCCAAGGTCTGAAGCGTTTTTCCCAAACCCATGTCATCCGCCAGACAGGCCCCCGCTCCTGCTTCGGCGTGACGCACCATCCAGACAAATCCCGCCCGTTGGTAATCACGCAATTCCGCCTGGAGGGTGGGGGGGATCTGGGGTTCCCACTGACTCAGGGATTCATGCCGAGACAGCAATTCGATCCAACGTTGGTCGGTGATTGCGGCGCTTTCCTGCTCGATCAGTTGGGACAGATGCGGCGCAGCGAGGGCATGGATCTGAAGCTCTCCGGCGTCTTCTTCATGAGACAGGCTGGCCAGTCCCCGAATTCGATCCAGCAAGCCTTCACTCAACGCAACGAATTGACCATCGGACAAGGCCACGAAACGGCAGTCCGAATGTTTTGCCGCGGCCATGAGGGTTTTGAGTTCCAATACGGTATGGGCATCGACACGTACTCCCCCGGAAATCTTGAGCCAGTCTCCCCGGGTGTGGATCTGGAGGGCCATTTGGGGAAGGTGCGCTTCTCCCCGGATCCGTAAACTTTCTCCCGCCGGCCAGCGCAGATGCACGGCGGATTCCCCCATCGCCTTGAGTAACGTCAGGATTTCACAGGCTGCTGCGGGGTGACGACTGATCCCCGTAAAAGGAAGGTCGGCGGGAGCCAGCCAGGGAAGGCAGGCATCGAAGATCTCCTGGGCGCGGCGACGCTCTTCATCCAGCGCACGCCTCACACCTTTCAGCGCGCTGTCACTCTCCCCTTCGATACAAAAGGCATGCCCTGCTCCGGGAATGAAGGAGGCCCCGGATTCTCCCAGAGGATAGACCACCAGAGCCAGATGTATCCCCTGGGGATGAGGAGACAGCAACGCATAGAGCGACAGGAGGGAGGCGTCCGACAGGAACAGGTTGGCGGGCGTGGGCGGATCACCTTGCACCAGAAAACGGGGGGTCAGGGTCTTGAGCAGGGAGACAACGCGCTCCTCCTGATTGACGGGGATCTGTTGTCCCAAATCACCCAGAATGTCGCGCAGACGGATTTCCTCATCGGTCAGCGCATAGAGACGTAACCGGTGGGACGACTCTTGCTCGATCCACAAATCCTCGCCTACAGGAATCTGCGGTTCCAGTTGCAGGTACCAATGATGGCGGTCATGCCCACTGGTCAGGACGAAACGTCCTGCCACGAGTTCCACGGGACGTTGAAGGTCGTGTCCCCAGAATACCAGCGGATGTCCCATCAGCAGGCGCAGGGCCTGGGGTGCAACAAAACGTTTGTCGTGGGGCTTCTGGTCTACCAGGGCGTTTCTCAGGTAAGCGATCACGGTTTTATCCTGATCCGTGAGACCTTCCAGTTCCTGGGTCGCATTGATCAGACGCTGAAAAGTGATCGCTTTGCTGGCACTCCAGGATCCATGGGTCTGACGCTTCTGTTCACGGGCTTCGATGAGAAAGGTGCGGCCGTTGGAAGGGCGACTGAGTGCCCAATAAAACCGCTGCTGCCGGACTGGCGTCGCGGTTTCACCCAACTCTTCCCCAAGTCGCTCCAGCGCGCCCAGTGCTCGCTCCCACAAGGGTTGACGGCGAATGGCAGGAACCAGGGTGAGCGACCCCATTTCCTGGTGCAAATGGGTGGCATGGTGCACGAGCCCACCGGGCTGCATGCGTTCCAGGAGTTCCCAGGCTTCTGCCGCAATCCAGCGGTAGCCATGGGATTCTGCGCGGCGGGCCAGTTCGATCAACCGCATCGAGTCGATACGTTCGCCATCGCCATCCACCCACCAGCAAGCCAGGGCACGAAACAATTGGGCCAGAGATTCCTTGTCTCCTATTTCCGTGCGGTCTTCTGCCGGGTTTGCCTGGACGGACTGGGTTGCGTGGGCGACCTGGCCCAGACAGGCAGAGATGGAACTCATGCCGGTTCCATTGCGGATCACCAGGGCAATATGCTGG
>NZ_DAHVHV010000090.1:0-4158 GCF_027317285.1 Ferrovum sp.
GCCGCCGTCAGCGTCGTCTTTCCATGATCCACGTGGCCAATCGTCCCCACATTCACATGCGGCTTCGTCCGCTCAAATTTGCTCTTTGCCATAATGTCCCTCGCTAAATCTCAGCTTGCGCCGATGATGATCGTCTTAGACTTGGAGCCCATGACCAGGATTGAACTGGTGACCTCTCCCTTACCAAGGGAGTGCTCTGCCACTGAGCTACATGGGCCAAAACTTTTCAACCGTTGGAGCGGGTGAAGGGAATCGAACCCTCGTCGTAAGCTTGGAAGGCTTCTGCTCTACCATTGAGCTACACCCGCACGCATACCGCCTTCAACATGCCACAGACCCGATTTTTTGAGTCTGCTGTCTTTCTAAAACCTTTGGTGGAGGGGGAAGGATTCGAACCTTCGAAGGCAGAGCCGTCAGATTTACAGTCTGATCCCTTTGACCGCTCGGGAACCCCTCCTAAACGAACCCGTGATTATGGGCAAAGAGACGTAATGTTGTCAATGCTTTTTTGTGGTGGGCGCGTGAATAAATATCCACCGCTGGGCCGCGAGATAGTTTGCCCCCATCCCGGCCAGCGAACCCAGCGCGACTGCACCGGCGGGGTAGCGTGCCAGCCAGGGGCTCAGCCAGATCGCGAGGAGATAGGTGCCATTGTTGAGTAGCGCACCCCATCCGTTGGCCATCAGGTAACGCGCCCACTCCCTCAGCCAGCGTTCGCTTCCCCGCCCTGCGAAGGCGTAGCGCCGATTCAGCCCCCAGGTCACCGTCACCGCCAGAAGAAACCCCAAAACCTGCGCGCCCACCAACCCGCAGCGAGCATGAGTGGCCAGCACGGTCAGCGCATCGACACCGAAGCCCACGGTTCCCGCTGCCGCAAACAACAAAATGCGCTTGAACTTTTCGGTGATCAGGGACATGAAGGGTCTCGAGGCGCAGTATAATCAGAAACATGAATTCTACGCCAAACCCTTCCATCCCCACCCACCCCGTTTTGTCCGTGGTGGTTCCCATGCACAACGAGGCCCAGAATCTGACGGTTTTTTTCGACCGTCTCCGCAGCGTCCTCGAACCCGTCGGACTTGCCTGGGAACTGGTCTGCATCAATGACGGCAGTACCGATGACACCCTGGATCGGTTGCTGGCCCTGCGCGCCCAGGACGCGCGCGTGGTCATTCTCGACCTGTCCCGGAATTTCGGGAAAGAGGCTGCGCTGACGGCTGGCCTCCTCGAGGCCCGTGGCGATGCCGCCGTCCCCATGGATGCGGATTTGCAGGACCCGCCCGAATTATTGCCCGCCATGATCGCTCAATGGCGTGCCGGATATGACATGGTGTTGGCGACTCGGTCCAGCCGACAGGCCGACAGCTGGCTGAAACGACATACCGCCCGCTGGTTCTACACCCTCATCAACCGTCTGAGCGAAGTTCCGATCCCGGAAAACGCCGGGGATTTTCGCCTCATGAACCGCGCCGTTCTGGAAGCCCTGCGCCAATTTCCCGAACGACGACGCTTCATGAAAGGTCTCTTCGCCTGGGTCGGCTTCAAAGTCACGTCCGTCAGTTACGAGCGCCCGGAACGGTTGGCCGGGGTCAGCAAGTTCAACTTCTGGCGTTTGTGGAATTTTGCCCTCGAGGGCATCACTTCCTTCAGCCATGTCCCCTTGCGCATGGCCTCCTACCTGGGATTCGCCGTCTCTTCCCTGACTTTTCTGTATGCGCTCAAGATCATCCTCGATACCCTGATTCATGGCAATGCCGTCAAGGGTTACCCCTCCCTGATGGTGGCCATCCTGTTCTTTGCCGGGGTCCAGTTGATGGCATTGGGGATCATCGGGGAATACCTCGGACGTCTTTACGAAGAAAGCAAGCAACGTCCTTTGTACTTCATTCGCGCCTATTACGGCCCCGCTCTTCCCTTCCGGAAAAAAGGGTTCGATGTCTCCGAAATTCCACCCAGGAATTCCTAATCCCCTTCCTGTCATCCTGGTGCGCTTCTTCTGACAGTGACGTAATCGACTTTACGGATTGCATAGACTGCGCATTTGGCACGATAATGAAACTGTGCGATTCCGACTTCGCGCAGGTGGAATTCGGGCCCTGAAAATCAGGTCCCATGGTCTGATCTCCCCGAATGGAGGCGATATGACACACGACGGCCAACCCGACACGACCCCCGGCAACCCGGAAATCGCCCCGATGGTCCACGCGGAAAAAGTTCTCGATCATGTTCTGGATCATGTCTTCGACTCGGTCATCATGGCCTCGACCGATGGCCGGATCACCTCGTTCAATCGCGCAGCCACGCTGACTTTCGGGTATACCGCCGCGGAAGTTCTGGGTCAGAATGTGACCCTGTTGATGCCTGAGCCCCATTGCAGTCACCATGACCAGCACATTCACCACTTTCTGAACCGGGGCAGCGGCACGCCCTCCCCCCAGAACCGGGAACTGATGGGCAAACGCAAAAACGGGGAAATCTTCCCCGTCACACTGGTTCTCACCTCCGTCGAACAGAGTCCTGGAGATTGGATCTTCATCGCCATCGTGCGGGATTTGACGCAGGTCGATGCAACCTTGCGCAATCTGCGCTCCACGGCCTACTCCGATCCCCTGACCGGGTTGCCCAACCGGCTTTTGCTCATGGACCGCCTCAGCCAGGCCATCCGTTCCCTCAACCGCGAAAGTCCGGGCATCGCCCTGCTTTTTGTGGACCTGGACCATTTCAAACCCATCAACGACAACTTCGGTCACCATGTCGGAGATCTGGTTCTTCGGGAAACGGCCGCTCGACTGCAATCCTGTGTCCGCGAATCGGACACCATTGCCCGTTTGGGGGGGGACGAGTTCATCGTCTTGCTGATGGGGGTGGAAAACCCGCTGTCGGCTCTGGGCATCGGGGAAAAGATCCGGGAAACCCTGAATGACCCCTTCCTGCTGGAATCCATTCCGCCTCTGACGCTTTCCGCCAGCATCGGCATGACCTTCTGCCAAACGCATGCCATCGATGCAGAGAGTCTGATCCGTCAGTCCGATTTCGCGATGTATCGAGCCAAGGCCCAGGGACGCAACACAGTCGTGTCCTACACCCTGGCGCAGAATCCGCTCTGAGCGCTCCGCCCATCTCCACCCCGGTCGGGGTTACGGAGATGATCGAAGGACAAAAGATGGTTCCCCCGGTGATGCCGTCTGGCCGTCATCCTGAACCCTGCTCAATAAAGAGGGCGATTTGCCGGAGACTTCAGGCACCGGAGATAAATCCGGCGCACAACGATCTCCCTCGGGCCAACCACCAGGCTTGGATGCTTATCGGTTCAAAAATTCGGAACCATCGCGAGCACCCCAGGGGAAAACTCAAAACAAATTAACCTGCTCAAAAAAACACCGGTCCAACTGCTCTTCAACTGCCTTGATGCGATGCTTCACTTCACCTACATCCCAACTGCTGGCAATCTTCTGTTCCATCATCTCGTAAACCGCATTCAGGGCCACCATCACGGCGGCGCGTTCCGGCCCCACCTCCGCATGACTGCGCGCTTCGCGCATGCGCCGATCCAGTTCCTGCGCTGCCTCCCGTAGCAGGGAGTGCTGGTCCTCCTCACAGGCGACCCGGTAGGTGCGGTCGTAAATGACGATTTCCAACGCCTTGGTCGCAGAACGGGTCATGCCATCTCCGTCGTCTGATCCATCAATTTCTGCAACCGGCGCCGCGCCTCTTCCATTTTCGCAGACATGGCGCGCAACTCCTCGGTACGTTCGATCAATTCCTGACGCAAACGCTGGTTTTCGGATCGCAACCGATCACACTGGTCGACCACCCGATCGACCTTACTCTCCAGCGCAGCGAAATACTTGTCCATGAGCCAACTATACCCCCAAACCACCGGATCAGGCAAACCTTCTTTCCATGCCCCCTTTGCCCAACGAATGCGCCCAAACTCAACGGATCTCGACGCTCAGATCATGAGGTGGAAAATAACGGTGCCGGCCCGATACCACCACCTGCCTGGATGACGAATATGTATCCGCGTACCAGCAAATGTCTGAGGAAATCAACAGATCAACGGTGGCGAAGATAGAACGCAAAAAATTCCGGGCATAGATTTTTCAGTTTTGCACGATCAGCCATCAAAGTACGATCTATCCCCCGGGATTCGCTGCG
>NZ_DAHVHV010000091.1:0-4134 GCF_027317285.1 Ferrovum sp.
TGCAATCGCCGCCATGCCCGGCAAGGTGAGCGTAGCTTGCAGCAAGGACAACAACCCCACCAGCAAAAGAACATTGACCGCCAAGGCCACCACCGATATGGTACCGAACAGGGCGTAATAAACCACCATGAAGACCGCAATGGCAGCAAATCCGATCCAGGTGGAATGGAAACCCCGGGCAATGTTTTCTGCACCCAAACTGGGTCCCACGGTCCGCTCTTCCAGAAAATCCATGGGGGCAGCCAAGGCCCCTGCGCGCAGCAATAGCGCCAGATCATTGGCCTCTTCGGAACTCTGCAGGCCGGTGATCTGAAAACGTGCCCCCAGTTCATCCTGTATGGTGGCCACACTGATGGCTTCGGTCCTGCTCTTTTCCAGAAGCAGGATGGCCATGCGTTTCTTGAGATTGTCCCGCGAGACCTGACGGATGATGCGTGCGCCCTTGGCATCCATGCTGATGTTCACGGTAGGACGATTGCTTTGGGAATCAAAGCCCGCCCCTGCATCAGTGATGACATCCCCGCTCAACACCACGGCTTTGCGCACGAACACCGGAATCCCCTGCCGGTCGAGCACCAGCAGATCGCCGGCTGGCGGCACCTGGGTCACCGAAACCGGGTTGGAATGGTCTTCATCCACCAGATGAATTTCCAGAGAGGCCGTTCGACCGATGATGTCCTTGGCCTTGGCCGTATCCTGCACGCCGGGAAGTTGTACGATGATGCGGTCCGCGCCCTGCTGCTGAATGATCGGCTCCTTGGCACCTAACTCGTTGACCCGATTGCGCAAAGCGAGAATATTCTGTTTGACCGCCTGATCCTGGATGGCCGTACGGGTTTCCGGCTTCAAAGACAACACCAGATCGTTTCCTTCGGCATTCAGGTTCATGTCATGGTGCGTGCTTTCCAACACCTGCTGCGCAGAGGATAAGGTCGCCCCATCATGAAAATGGACCAGCAGACGCTCTCCATCCCGGTTCAACCCATCGTAGTAAATCTGTTTGTCCCGCAACTCGGATCGAATTTCCGCCGTATCCCCTTCCAGTCGTTTGGTCAGCGCGGCCTGTTGGTCCACCTGGAGCAGAAAATGCACTCCTCCCGACAGGTCCAGGCCCAGATACATGGGTAACGCTCCAATATCCGATAGCCAGGACGGAGAATTGGGTACCAGGTTGAGCGCGACCACATAACGCTGAGGCTGCCCCTCGGGGTTCAGCGCATGGTCGATGATATCGCGCGCTTTCAATTGGGCATCCGTATCGGCAAAACGTACCCTCAACCCGGCCCCATCGAGGGAAGCACGGGTCTCGACCAACTGAGCCGCCTTCAGGGCCTGTTCCACTTGAATTTGCACCCCTGAGCCCACGGGGGGGGTCGTCCCCAACGCAGAGATCTGGACAGCCGGAGACTGGCCAAAAAAATTGGGCAGCGTATAGAGTGCGCCCAAGACGATCACACACAAGATCAGCAGATTCTTCCAGAGCGGAAAACGATTCATCAAAATTCCTGGTGAGGCCTCTGGGGCCGGTTTGTTATTTGAGACTTCCCTTGGGCAGCAAATTGCTGACAGCCGAGCGTTGAACCTGAATCACGGTCCCCTTGGCCACTTCGAGACGGGCAAAATTGGCATCGATTTCAACAATCTTGCCGACAATCCCGCCCACCACGACTTCATCCCCCTTGCTCAGGGACTCCAGCAAGGATTTCTGCTCTTTCTGACGCTTCAGTTGGGGACGAATGATCATGAAATAAAGCGCCAGAAACATGAACGCAATGAAGAACAGGTTAATTCCCATATCAGGGGTGGCTCCACCACCGAACACATCGGCAAAAGCATTTTCGATCAGCATGAGTCTCTCCAAAAAAACTTCACGATTCTAACACGATAGGATCACTTCACTCCACGCGCACGGTCAGCCTGAAATTGTTGGGCGACATCGGTGAGCGTGCCCGTTTCGATGGCGGCGCGCAATTCGCTCATCAATGTTTGATAGTAATGCAGGTTATGCAGCGTATTGAGACGCGCCCCCAGCATCTCTTTGGCCTGCTGGAGATGATGCAGATAACTGCGTGAAAAATGTTGGCAGGTATAACAAGCGCAGGTGGAATCAAGCGGCCGTCCATCATTCTTGTACACGGCATTGCGAATCTTGACATTCCCGAAGCGGGTGAACAACCACCCATTGCGCGCGTTGCGCGTGGGCATGACACAATCCATCATGTCGATTCCCGCTGCGACCGCCTTCACGATATCCTCCGGGGTGCCCATCCCCATCAGATAACGCGGCTTGTGGGCCGGCAACAAGGTTGGCGTATGCGCCAGAATGCGCTCCCGATCGGCTGCCGGTTCTCCCACGGACACACCGCCGATGGCATAACCCGGAAAATCCAGTGCCACCATTTCGCGCGCTGAAATCTCGCGCAAGGATTCGTACATTCCGCCCTGGATGATCCCGAACAGGGCATTGGGATTTCCTTCGTGACCGCGCAGGGAACGATCAGCCCAGCGCAGGGATAATTCCATGGAGCGGCGAGCCTCTGGTTCCGTGGCGGGATAGGGAGTGCACTCGTCAAAGGCCATGACGATGTCCGAATTCAAGACGCGTTGAATCTCCATGGAGATTTCCGGGGTCAGAAACAGCCGGTCGCCATTGAGGGGGGAACGGAAGGTGACCCCTTCCTCCGAAATCTTACGCAAATCCCCCAAACTGAAAACCTGAAACCCCCCCGAGTCAGTCAGGATCGGGGCTTGCCAGTTCATGAATCCATGCAATCCTCCTTGCGATCGAAACACCTCCAGTCCGGGGCGCAACCACAAGTGAAACGTGTTTCCCAGGATGATCTGGGCCCCCAGGGCCGTCAGTTCGTCGGGGGTCACGCCCTTGACCGCTCCATAGGTTCCCACCGGCATGAATACGGGCGTCTCCACCACGCCATGCGGCAAACTCAAGCGGGCCCGACGTGCCTTGCCATCCTGGGCCAATACCTCAAACTTCATCTTTTTCCCTTTCCACCAACATGGCATCCCCATAACTAAAAAAACGATACTCCTGCGCGACTGCATGGGCATAAGCCTGCCGCACCGGCTCCATCCCGGCAAAAGCACTGATCAGCATGAGCAGGGTGGAACGAGGTAAATGAAAATTGGTCAGGAGCCGATCCACCACCTGAAAACGATAGCCTGGGGTAATGAACAGGCTGGTTTCCTGGGCGCCCGCACATAATTCCCCCTTGGCTGCGGCGGATTCCAGTGCCCGCAAACTGGTGGTTCCCACTGCCACGACCCGCCCGTTGCGCGCCCGGGTGCGCCGGATGGCCTCCACCGTCTCCGCAGGAAGGTTGAACCATTCCGCATGCATGTGGTGATCCGCCAGACGCTCCACGCGCACGGGTTGGAAGGTCCCGGCCCCCACATGCAGGGTCAGGGAGGCTGTTTCAATACCGCAAGATTGCAAAGTCTCCAGCATTGCTTCGTCAAAATGCAATCCCGCCGTAGGAGCCGCCACCGCGCCAGGATTCCGGGCATAGACGGTCTGATAGCGCTCCGCATCCACCGCACCGGCCGCATGATCGATATAAGGAGGCAACGGCAAGGATCCCACCTGTTCCAGCCAGGCATGAAAGTCCGGCCCAGTCTCCGCATCGATCAACACAACCCGATACAGGTCTTCAACCTTTTCCAGGACTTCCCATGCCCGACCATCGGCAAAACGGATCAAGCCTCCCGCACGGGGCGCGTGACTGGCACGAATCTGCACCCATGCCTCGGAGGATGACACGACCCGTTCCACCAAGGCCTCGATCCGCCCTCCGGTGGATTTCCGGCCCAACACCCGCGCCTTGATCACGCGCGTATCGTTGAAAACCAGAAGATCCCCCGCCGACAGCAACTCGGGAAGTTGAGTAAACCACCGATCCTGTGGCCCCTGCGCGGACAAGTGAAGCAGACGGCTGGCACGCCGCACCGCCGTTGGCGTTTGGGCGATCAGGTGGGGGGGCAGAATATAATCGAAGTCGCTTGTGCAGAAATCCATGAAGCGCATTATAATGCACGGCTACTGCCCGGGTGGCGAAATTGGTAGACGCATCAGACTCAAAATCTGACGCTGGCGACAGTGTGCCGGTTCGAGTCCGG
>NZ_DAHVHV010000092.1:0-3999 GCF_027317285.1 Ferrovum sp.
GGCTGACTGAAATAAAACCCCTGTCCTTCGCTACACCCCTGGTTCTGCAGGAATACCAACTGTTCATGCGTTTCCACACCTTCGGCAATGACGCACAAATTGAGGCTTTTTCCCAGGCCGATCACGGCGGTCACGAGGGCAGCATCATCCAAATTGTCCATAGCTTTCGTGATGTCATGCATAAACGACTGGTCGATCTTCAGCGTGTCAATCGGAAAACGTTTCAAATAACTCAAACTCGAAAAACCCGTACCAAAGTCGTCGATGGCAAGTTGAGCGCCCATGGCTTTGAGCGCCTCGAGCATGGAGACGGTAACATTTGCATCCTGCATGAGCACGCTTTCGGTCAACTCAAGTTCGAGATAGCGCGCTGCCAGGCCGGTGTCTTTCAGGATCCCCGCCAGGCTTTCCAGAAAATCCTTACGTCTGAACTGTGCGGCAGAGATGTTGACCGCCACCGGGAGGGGAGGAAAACCAGAATCTTGCCAGGCTTTGGCTTGTTTGCAAGCTTCCCGCAAAACCCACGCGCCGATGGGCACAATGAGGCCACAGTCTTCGGCGATCTGGATAAACTGCCCGGGCAGGATCAGTCCATGCCGTGGATGACGCCAGCGGATGAGCGCCTCTACCCCGACAATTTCGCCACTCTGAAGATTTATTTTCGGCTGGTAGTACAGCACGAATTCCTGCCGTTGCAGTGCGAGTTGCAGATCGGTTTCAGTGGATAGTTTCTTGACGGCCTGGGTATTCATGCTCTGCTCGAAGAATGTATAGTCGTTACCCCCGTTTCCCTTGGTATGATACATCGCCATATCCGCACCCTTGATCAGGGAAGTTGCATCCGAACCATCGTCGGGGTAGATGCAGATACCGATGCTCACGCTGATATAGAGGTCGTGCTGGTCGATGCGATGAGGAATCGCAAGCGCTGTAAGCACCTTCTGTGCAGAAAGCGCTGCGTCTTCTGCGTGCTCGATTTCGGCCAGCAGGATAATGAACTCATCTCCGCCCTGGCGGCAGACGGAGTCTGAGTGACGCACGCACTCGACCAGGCGTTTTGCCACCGATTGCAGCAGTTGATCTCCAACCCCATGCCCCAGAGAGTCATTGATATTTTTGAATCGATCTACATCCATGAACAGCAACGCAAGTTTCCTGCCTCGACGACGAGCCGACTCGATTGCCTGACCAAGCCTGTCATGCAGCAGCATTCGGTTGGGCAAATCGGTGAGCCCATCGTGATGGGCTAAATGATCCAGATGCGTTTTAGACATCTGGATTTGTTCGGCCAGTTTATGCGCTTCAATGGTAGCAATTACCAGGTTTGCGTTCGCTTGTTGCAATACCTTCAGGTGAGGGTCGGAAGTTTTCTGCGTTGTTTCTGCAGTAATAATTTCCTGCTCGAGCAGGTTGACAGCCTGTTCTCGCAACCGCACGGCATCTTCTCGCGCACTGATCGAATCTTCGGGGTGCAGAGGGTCGATTCGGGGGGAGTGTGAATGACGATGCTTCCCACCTCGCCTCCTGTCGTTTCCGCGGACAGTGAACGGTCTTTCACTCTCAGAATTCGTGCCCGAAGAGACCGAATCACCGGGATCGGAAATTTGATCCTTGTCATTTTTACTCATTACGGCGTCCCTTTCTTCCCTATACCACGCGATCGCCGGTCGGCCGGCCAGTCAGGATTCCAGCGTGCGCAGTCAAAGTTTCCCCCAGTACGATGCCTTCATCTGTAATGTCGTATAACCGAATGTCCTTGCTATGCCTGCTGCCACGGACTTTGACGACCGAGATGACGCGTTTGAATTGGCCCGCAATTTCAACATAACGCTGCATGATGATTGCATCAGCGAGAAAAGCGCTCCCGAAGGGACTGAAACGCAAATCCGTGTAGCGGTCTTCCAGTTCCGAGGTCATCAATATGGTCACGCCCATGCCGGTCAACTCGGCAATCATCCGGTACAGAGATCCCCGGAAATCTTCATGAAACTCGGGTGCCAGTGCCAGTTCAAATCCGGAAAGGGAGTCGATGACAACGCGTTTTGCCTGCATTTTGGTAATCATTTCGATCAGATCATGCAGAATTTGATCAATCGATAAATCCAGAGAACGCGTGTCGATCACCCCAACCTGCCCAGCCTGAATCAGTGTATTGAGTTTTCTGCTCAGCAGTTGGTTCGGGCTCTTTTCAAACGCTGCAATCACACCCGGTTCCCCCCTGGCTGCCCCTTCAGCAAGAAATTCTGTGGCTAATACGGTTTTTCCGGAACCGGATGGTCCGACCAGGAGCAGAGAATAGCCAGCGGGCAAGCCGCCGCCCATCATCTCATCCAGCCCCGGTACTCCCGTAGGAATACGGTGCTCTCCGCCGGAAACTTCGATAGAAGGCGCAACCACTCCGCTCGGTTTGACCATCGCACGAGGAAAAACCTGGATGCCCGCATCGCTGATACGGAAGGTATGTAAACCGGCTGCCTGAGCCTGACCGCGCATTTTAACCACTTGCATCTTGCGCACCATTGAATTGTGGTGCATGTTTTGCGAAAGCCAGAGGATGCCGTCGGCCACGGTAAAAATAGGGCTGGCCTCTGCTTCCGGCGCCAAATATTCACCCAATAAAAACGAGGTTGTCTGCCAACTTGTCATTTGCATGCCCAACTGCTGCACGAATCTTTGCAAATCGGACATACCTGTATCCTGATTCTTCGTCGATTGCACGACCGATCGGAAGGAATCGACAAATACCAAACTGGGTGTATAGTTTTTCACCTCTTCGGAGATGCGCGACAATACGCGGTCGAAATCCCCTCCCATGAGGTCGGCAGACAGATTGACGAAGCGTATCGAATCATTGATTTTATCAATGTCAAAAAACGAAAACTGCTGCTGATACCTGAGCATCTTCAAGGCAGGCTCGCCAAGTACCGTGAAGAACAGTACCCGATTGTCCGAGTTTGCCTGTGAGAACATGATCTGGTGAGCGAGTGTCGTTTTTCCGCTTCCCGGCGTACCCGCAATCAGGTTGAACGAGAATTCCGGCAACCCCCCGCCCAGAAGGTTGTCCAAACCAGGAACGCCCGTCGGCAGACGGCGTATGGTAACCTTCTTACTCATCATGAAAACTCCTTGCCGGATCTATCTTGGATATTATTGCCCCAGGCCAAACGTACCATTTGGGTCGTCAATTGCTCGCCGATTAGCGATGCCAGGATGTCGGTAAAAATGATCAGTAGCAATCTGTTCGCCTCTCTGGTTTGCATGCGCGTTTGCCCTTCAAAAGAAATTCTTAATTCCGCAAACCTGCGATCAGTCTGCGGTGAGGTTGAAGTAGCGACGAGCCAGGGAAAGGTTGACTGGGCAAGGAACACACTTCTTGCGTAAAGGGAATTGAAACCACTTTCACCGATGATCGAAATAATGTGAGTTGCCAACTGCTCCCACAAGACAACTGCGCCATCCACAACTCCTTCCGTGTGCCGGGCCATGAGGTTTTCGATCATCTGGTGCCGCAACAAGCCATTGGTAGTCATAACAAAGTCAGTGATCGATGGATATGACAATGTTCAGAGAAGGTACACCGACATGCCAACGGCGGATCATTTCCCCGACCTGTCGTCTCACGAACAGAATCAGGGATGATCTGATGTTTTTTACAAAAATCAACACGATATATCCATTTTTTAGTTCTATCAAAATTCTTTTAATTCGACAAAAACCGGCATCTTCGCTACCGGTCAAGCGAGTTTCGAGAATCAGGGTGTCGAGCGCGTATCCTGCTCAAAAACAAAGAGCCCGTTGAATGTCTACCCGGCGCTCATCCTTATGGTACCTGAATGGGTGACACGAAGGTTATTTCATGTGGTCCATGTACATTTTGTCAAAAACCCCCTTTTGCTCCGGCGTGAGGGCCGCATAGAATATCTTTACGGCATCAGCCTTCTTGGTCATGTTCTGTGCAAGGTCTTTCATCACGTCTGCTTTCATCATCATGCTCTCAGG
>NZ_DAHVHV010000093.1:0-3936 GCF_027317285.1 Ferrovum sp.
AAGTACGATTTCACCGATGCCTTTTCCGGAAGGTTTGATATTGACAGGTACAGTATCGGCAGTTCGACGGATTATAGCCGAACCGATGTGTGGACAGTTGGTGTTGCCTACAAATTCTGACAGACACCTGCGAGATTCTGGAATCGGTGACGGGTCGGCAGAATTGGGGGAACCGTTGCCCTATTCCATCGCAGTTGGCATGACGTTGGTGGAGCAGGGTGAGACCTGAGGTGAGACTTACGAAGCGGGCAGCCCCAATCTGGGGAGCAAGAATTTTAATAGTTGCACCGTCATGGCGCTGGTGAATTTATAATCTGCCGCATAGGGTTCGTGAACGTAGGCCGTGACGGTACCGAAGAAGCGGTCACCGATCAAAAATACGAAAGTAGCGGAACGATTCACGGCTCGCGAGGCGATCAACTTGCCGCTGGGTGCGTAGGTGACGAAACGCTGATCTCCCGTGCCCGTTTTTCCCCCTATCTCGATGACTTGGCCATTTTTTTGCACCAATGCGTCCTTCAGGCGGATGCCCGTCCCGTCCTGCACCACACCGATCAGGGCGCGCCGCACAACTTCGGTCAGTTCCTCAGGAAGCACCCGGATTCCGGCGGCAGGTCGATTGACAAAGTGGGTTTCATAGGGCGTTCCCTTTGCAAACTGCAAATCCTGGAATGCCACAGTCGGCATCAACAGCCCCTGATTGACAATGATTCCCATCAATTCCGCGAGGGAATCGGGGCGATCACCGGAGGCGCCCAATGCGGTGGCGTAGGAAGGGGTCAAGGCTGCGAACGGGTAGCCCAGGTGACGCCAATCGGCGGCGATCATCTGGAAAGCTTCCAGTTCCAGCATCTGATGAATGCGTGACTCCTGAACTTTTTTATTATGACTTTTGAACAGCCATTGATAGACTTCCTGGCGTTGCTGGGTACTGGCTCCGACCAGTTGCGTCAGGGTCGCTTTGGGGTGGTGAAAAAGATAGCCGACCAACCATAGTTCCAGAGGATGGATTCCGGCCAGATAACCCCTGTCCATAAGGGAGTATTTTTCAACGGCAAACTTGTCGTAGAGAATCTGCAGGGAGTTTTCATCAAGTTCCACCTCGGGTAGTTGCTTGTGCATGAAGGCCGTGAACTGCAAAAAACTGGCCTCAGGTTCGATACTTCGAAATAACAGAGCCAAATTCTTCGGCTTGGCATGGACCCCGTCGATCAAGGTTTGCATCATCTCGTCAGGGGTTTTTCCCTTGTATTTCTTGTAAAACCGAAACAGGAATTCGCGCCCTTCATGGTCTGCAAAAAGTGACAGTTGGGCTTGTCGGGACGCATTCACTGAAACTTCGGGCGCACCGGTTTCTGCTGTGGCATTGCGCGTTGAAGGAGTGGTTTTGATCAGACCCACCAAGCCCGCACTCATGGTCCGTGTTTCATAATGATGCACGATGTCCCGCATCAGGCGCACAAATACCAGGTTGACGGAATGTTGAAAACCTTCTTGTACCGTCATGATGCCATTGTCTTTTTCGGGCTCGAAGTTTTCGAATCTCTGTAACCCGCCGCCAGTAAAAAACGCTTCCGATGGGTTCCCGGAATAGGTTCGTCGCATGGCGGCCTCAAGCATATCCTGCAAACGGCTGTTGGGGTTTTCAGAAAAATAGGTCAGCGCCCAACGGGTCAGCGTATCTTGCGATCCTGCCAGAATTCTCATCAAATCCTGTCGGCTCATGCCTGCATAGGTCTGATGCAGTTGGGTCATGATTTCCAGGTAGGTGATCAGGGTACGCAGTTTGGAGGTCGATCCAAGGTTCAGGCGTGCTCCGCTATTGATATCAAAAGGTTGATCCAGATTGTCGGTTTGCACCCGCAACAGATTTGCCCCGGGGCTGCGCTCGAACAGGGTAAAACTGAAGGACAAGCGCTGGGGATCGTCATTTTCCCCCAGCATATTATGGCCATACAATCCGGCGGTTCGGGCGCCGTCAGGGCTTTGTACCTGGCGCAACAAGTTCGTGACAGTGCGCTGCGCATCGCCATCAAGGGTTGTCTGGACGTTCAGATCGAGCCTGTCCAGCGTATACAGATTGGGTATGCGAAGCAGGGAGAGCAGACCATTGCGTAGCAGGTTTTCAGCCTTTTTGGATACAAAGGAATTCACCTGCGGCACCAGCGGACCCTGGTTCAAGTGAAGCGGCAGCGAGAGTGCCGTCCTTTCCAAAGCGGGCGGGATGAGATGAGCCGATCCCAATAGTCTCAAATAATGGTTCGTCATGCGCATCAGCGCAGGCGAGTCCTTCTGTAAAAAGTAAGAAGGCCGGCGCTGGGCAATGATGAGGGACAAAGCCTGTTTGTAGACTTCAGCTCGCTGCTGCAAAGATTCGTCATCTTGCCTCCGCAATAGGTGATTGAATTCGTCAAAGTTGCGACCGTACCACGTCCACATGCCGTCGCCCAATCCGTTGACTTCACCATAGCCCACCCTTGCCGTCAGGGGCACCGTGTTCAAGTAGGCCACCACGATCTGGCGGCGGTCTGCCATGTTGTCCCTGCCATGCAGGTAGGACCGGATCGAGGCCGCATCCATCTGCAAAAATTTTTCGTGAATGGACGACGTGCGACCCTCGGGAGAGTGCCGGTATTTCTCTATCTGGGTGACCAGGGTACTGGCACCCGGCGTGTCATGCCGACGATGAATGGCGTGAAGAACCTGATCGAATAGCGCCCGATCCAGTCGGCTCCAGTTGACGGCAGGATTGCGTGTCGGATAGCGGCTGTCGAGCAATTCCTTGTCCTCAACGAACAGCAGGGTGTCGACCAATATCTCTGGAATGGCACTGAAATCCGCATAGACCCGTGTCGGAGACAGGAATGCATAGAGCAATCGCTGGTTGTGGTCCAACAGCGTCAATCCGGCCTGATCTTTTTCTGCATAGATCGGCGATAGCGGCGATTCAAGCAATGCGGACGACATGCGGACCTGTTCGGAGACGACAAACCCGTGATAAATCAAATAGTTGGTGTATTCTGGTATTTTGTTGTATCCCAGGCGTTCGTCATAAGGACCTGATGTTGGGAAACGGATCGAAGGGCTGGGGCCTTTTTCCAGTTTGTAGTTGAGTCGGCTTGCAAGCCTGACAAAATAATGGGCTTGAAGCCAGGAAGTGCGTAGTTCATCGATAACGATCCAGCCTGTCGCTGCCACCAGTAGTATCAGCAAGACGAGCAGGGATCGACTTTTCTGGGCATGAAAAAAAGACACTGTGTTTCTCAGGAGATTTTTTGACATCCTCCCCTGCCTAAAGCCGGGGGATTCCTACGGCGCCTACTCTGGCATCAAGTCTGGGTGAGAGTCGCTTTAGTGGGTACCCGCCGCTCCACGCCAAGCCGAGTTTCTTTTCACCGTGTTCACAGCATTCTTTTTGCAACGTCAGTGCCTTATTGAAGACGAAGTTGCATATGTCGCGCCGTTGCTCGCCGGTTGGCATGGGTTCGTATTTGTGGGCTTGGAGGCGCTGCATGCGCGTAGTATAGTTTGGTCTATGAGCGATGACAACGATATTCGACGTGGCAGATATTGCGTCTTTCTGATGCATGTTCACTTATTCGTAACCAAATATCGCCGCAATGAGGACGATTGCTGATTTTCCCGTTGTGTTTGACACCGTACAGACCGCGTTTGGCTTTACGCCTACATTTCATGCAGCGGTTCGGACTAATGCAACTTAATGCGATATAGGGAGGCGATATGCCACTGATTCAGTTGGTGATTGTATTAATTGTCGTTGGGGTGGTTCTCTGGCTGATCAACACCTACATACCAATGGAGGCCACAATCAAGAAAATCCTGAATGCGGTGGTCATCATTGCGGTGATCCTCTGGCTATTGACTGTATTCGGGGTAGTGAATTCCCTTTCCGGGATTCGTGTTGGACGATAAATG
>NZ_DAHVHV010000094.1:0-3544 GCF_027317285.1 Ferrovum sp.
TGTCTGCGGGTTTCCCGCGTCCTTCGCCAGCGTCGTTACGCTGGCGGGGATGTTGAAGATGACCCAGTGCCACCAGCCGCTACCCGTCGGGGCGTCCGGGTCATAGACAGCCACGGCAAAACTCTTGGTCCCTGCGGGGGCACCCTTCCATTGAAGTTCGGGCGAGACATTACTGCCTTGGCACCCAAATCCATTGAATACCTGCTCGTTGGCAATGCGCCCGCCTTCCTTCACTTGAGGGCTTGTCAAGGTAAAACTGTCCGCCATGACGGTTTCAGCCATCAAGAGGTTGGCCAGCACAAACAAAAAAACTTTCCGCATCGTGGTCTCCATTGCATGATTTATTCGTCTCGTCCGGACCGTGTCCCACGGGGCCATGGTAGACCTTTCCGGATGAATGGGCAATAAAACCCGGCCTTGAACCGGGTTATGGGGATGCCTCCGGACATTCTTGAATCGCGTAATGGAGGGGTGTACTGTCCTGACAAACGGAGCACTGCGGCGCGTTCTGGTAGGTGACTCATCCATGAGGCGACTTTTTCGTTTACTCTAGGCCATCTCACCTGTCTCCAACATTTCGCCAGCAGAAAACCCATTTCAATCCATGAAAATCAACATCCTGAGCGATCTCCACATCGAATTCCATACCTACGAATCGGAAACCACGGACGCGGATGTCGTGATTCTGGCTGGCGACATCGGCGTTGGTTTATCCGGGATTCGCTGGGCCAGTCACGCTTTCCCCGGAAAGGAAATCATTTATGTCCTGGGGAACCATGAGTACTATCGCCAGGAACGTCAGTCCTTACTGCAACAGGCCCGGGCAGAAGCCCGACGCTCCGGCATCCATTTACTGGAAAACGATGAAGTGGTCATTCAAGGTACTCGTTTCCTGGGCTCAACGCTTTGGACTGATTTCGAGTTGTTTGGTGGCGAGGCGAAAGCCCGTTGTCTGCAGATCGCGGCTATGCGTCTCAGCGATTTTCATATTATCCGGGAAAACGAGACAGAGCTTTTCACGCCTGAAGTTTCTCTTGAATTACACGTTTCTTCCGTTGCCTGGCTCGCCTATAAACTCGATGTCGAATCATTTGACGGTCCAACGGTGGTAGTCACCCACCATGCACCACACCAGAAGAGTGTTGCTGAAAAGTATAAAGATGATTTGCTGTCCGCCTGTTATGCAAGCAAACTTGAACGACTGATGGGTTCCAGTGCGCTGTGGATTCATGGCCATACCCATACCAATTTCGACTATGAGGTGAAGGGGACCCGGATTGTTTGCAATCCCCGCGGCTATGCCTCATCCCCCAGCAGTATCGAGAACGCAGGTTTCAACCCGGGGTTGACGATCGAAATTTTTTAACATGGCTTCTCACCAGGAGACGGCCTATTGACTGAAGCCTTTGACATACTGGTCCAGCAAGTCTTTGGCAAGTTTCTGAGCATCCTTATACATGCACGTGTTCCAGCAAAATAACCCGCGCCGTGGCGCCAACCAACAGCGTGTCGCGGCCCAATTCCATGGTAACGTTGTTTATGGCACGTATGACCGAAACTGTAACGGGATCGAGCGTACGGTCAGTTCTGGGCTTCAGTATCACGGATATGCTTCTCAAAGATCATTTGTGCAGTTTCCAAATTGCGTGGATTTGTGGTGGCGAGCAGATCTGCGTAAACCAGTAGGGGCGGCACGATGTCGGGCCTGTTTTCGTCAGATGCAAAATCCCAAAAGGTTTCCAGTATCTCGATGTCGCCACTATCGTCAGCCCTCAACTTGTTATCCCTGACCAACTTTATGAGATTTTTTTTGACGGCTCCTGCATTCATATAAATGGTACAGATTGCTGGTCGCAGATAATCGGTCAGTTTTTCTGCAGCCACTTCCCCGCCCCATTGGGCGCTGTATTGGGCGATGTCAACCTTGCGCCACCATTCTGCGTCCTCCGCTCGAAAGCGCCTGGGATTCAATTTTGGGCGGAGCTTGATGGGATAATTGGTGACCCATTCTTCAATCAGGCGTTTCCGCTCCAATATCCGGCGATCGCCTTTTTTGTGTCCTCCCAAAGCCAGGCCTCGGGTGTTCAGGTCGAAAAATACCCAGCCCACAGCACCCAGCGCCACCTGGGCCGTTTGTTTGATTTCCCGATAGGACGCATTGAGCAACTCGGGCTTGCACAAGAGGGCAAAAACCATCCTTAATGCCGTTGGTGTCCCGGCCTGTTGTGTCTCATTGGTGGTGAGTACGAATTCTTTCTTATCCCTGGGACGTTGTCCCGTGATCAGCACGAACAACCCAGGTCCCTTGAGGTATGCGTTTCCCAGGGTATCGATGAACTGGAGATCAAGTGCCCGGCATTTTTCGGCCATTTCCACCGTGACACGAGGGGTAACCAGTAACCCAGGCTGCGGATACTTTGCCATCCGGTTCTTGGCGAGCCCAATTGTGCCAAAGCGATCTACCCGCTTGATTTCCGCCATGTAATGGTAGGTGTTGCCCTCCACCACTATCTCAATGATCGCATCGACGGTGATATTTCCAGCAAGGCGTGCCTCTCTGGCGGTGATCCTCGCATCAATACCTGCGACCGCTTTCAGAGCGGTGATGGCGCGCTCTAGTGTCTCTTTTTCATCGATTAATAAGATATTTTCTTTTATCTGGTTCATTTTGTTCGTGGATATACAATGTTCACGTTACGTGAACATTAAATGTTTATGAACAAATCGTCAAGTCATTTGTTCAACATTTAGACTTGTTCGCGTAACGCGAACAAACTGCAATAATGGACGAACGAAGTAAAAGCCCTTCCCGACAGCAAGGCCATGCACCGGTATCCAGCCAATGACCCCCTTGCCGGGCATTGGTCTGTCATGGTGAACGGGAACTGGCGCTTGACCTTCACCATTGAGGGGGACGGTGCCGAATTGGTTGATTATCTGGACTCTCACTAGGAGACTTCATTATGAGCAGAATGCACAATCCAGCGCACCCCGGCGAAGTATTGCGGGAATGGTTGCCGGAAGGGATGACAGTTACTCAAGCGGCAAAGGAATTACAGATTTCCAGAGTGACGCTTTCCAAAGTGCTGAACGGCAAGGCCGGGGTGACAGCAGGAATGGCGCTACGACTTTCCGCCTGGCTTGGGACAACCCCTGATGTTTGGCTGGGGGTGCAAATGCAATGGGACTTGTGGCAAGCCGAGCGAGTACCACAGCCGAATATCAAGCCGATGGAAAGGATGGCTGCTTGACCACGATTGACCCTATAACGAAGCGCAGGCCCGTGACGCAAGCGAATGGGGGGATATTGCCACTCCCTTGGTGGGAAAAATAAATTAACCCCATGAACGGATTCGTGACAGTCACGGAAACCATCCCTGAAACCGCATCATTCCGAAGCAATCAAGTACTTTGATTTATGATGGGTGAGATGATGGGCGGCTGAAAAAAATGCCCTGGAAGCCCCGTGTTTATTGATGTGATGGTGGAGGTAAGCGGGATCGAACCGCTGACCTCTTGCATGCCATGCAAGCGCTCTCCCAGC
>NZ_DAHVHV010000095.1:0-244 GCF_027317285.1 Ferrovum sp.
CCGTCCCAGTTATACGATCAGCATTTGGGCAAAAAATACCCGGATGGCTTTGTCCTTGATGACGAGGATGAAGGTTGGATCGATTTTTGTCTCTATGATCTGCCTGAGTTGCGGGCCACAGGCTGGCGTGTGGACATGGACGCAAATTTCCGCTTTAATTTTGCCAAAGTGGAAGACTGGACCGTCACTGTGGAGGAGGGCGGTGGCAACGATTGGTTTGGTCTGGGATTGGGGATACAGGTGG
>NZ_DAHVHV010000095.1:300-3438 GCF_027317285.1 Ferrovum sp.
CCTGTTCTGCTGAACATGATTCGCCAGTTCCCGGAGCAGTTGACTGTCGAGGCACTGGCAAAGATGGCGGATGGAAATCAGGACATTATCGGTCATCTGCCCGATGGTCGATTGCTATTGTTACCCTCCTCCCGTGTGCGTGGCATTCTTTCCGTACTGGTCGAACTTTACGACAAAGATGCAAATCCGGAGCGCTTCGAGTTGTCACTCGTTCAGGCCGCGCGTTTGGCAGAATTGGACGATGCTGCTACCGGCCTGCGCTGGATGGGTGGGGAACGGCTGCGAGCGTTGGGGAAAAAGTTGCGCGAATTCGAGGGTATCCAGCCGGTCGCTCCCCCCCTCGGCCTGAAAGCCGAGTTACGCGGCTATCAGCAGGAAGGCCTCAACTGGCTACAATTTTTGCGCGAATACGATTTGGCCGGAATCCTCGCCGACGACATGGGTTTGGGCAAGACTGTGCAGGCATTGGCGCATATACTGCTGGAAAAGGAATCTGATCGACTGAATCGGCCCTGCCTGGTGGTGGCGCCCACCAGTTTGATGTTCAACTGGCAGCGGGAGGCGGAGCGCTTTGCGCCGATGTTGCGCGTGCTGGTGTTGCAGGGTTTGTCGCGCAAGCAGCATTTCGAGTCCATTGGCGATTACGATCTGGTGCTTACCACCTACCCTTTGCTGCTGCGCGACAAGGATGTACTGACAGAACAGGAATTTTATTATCTGATCCTTGATGAGGCGCATATCATCAAGAACCCCAAGTCGCAGGCCACCCGCATTGTTCATCAGATCAAGGCGCGCCATCGACTTGCGCTCACCGGCACCCCACTGGAAAACCATCTGGGCGAATTATGGACGCTGTTTCATTTCCTGCTGCCCGGATTGCTTGGCGACGACAAAAGTTTTCGCAAACTGTTTCGTACGCCCATTGAAAAACAGGGTAATAACGAACGGCGCAGTCTTCTGGTACGGCGTATCGCGCCATTTCTGTTGCGCCGAACCAAAGCACAAGTGGTCAGAGAATTGCCTCCGAAAACGGAGATTGTGCGTTATTGCCAACTAGACGGCACCCAGCGGGATCTTTATGAAGCCATTCGGATAGCCATGCACGAAAAAGTGCGACAGGAAATCGACAAGAAAGGCGTGAACCGCAGCCAGATCGTGATCCTGGATGCGTTGCTCAAATTGCGTCAGGTATGCTGCGATCCTCGACTTCTCAAATTGCCCACAGCGAAACGGGTGGATCAGTCAGCCAAGTTGGAATTATTGATGAGCCTGCTTCCGGATATGCTGGGAGAAGGGCGACGCATCCTGCTGTTTTCCCAATTCACCTCCATGCTGACGTTGATCGAGTTGGAACTGGCCAGGCACGGTCTGGTTTATGTCAAACTCACGGGTGATACCATTGACCGTGCTACGCCCGTAAATCGTTTCCAGGACGGCGAGGTGTCACTGTTCCTGATCAGTCTCAAGGCGGGTGGCGTGGGACTGAACCTTACCGCTGCCGACACCGTCATTCACTACGACCCATGGTGGAACCCCGCAGCCGAAAATCAGGCTACCGATCGAGCCCATCGCATCGGCCAGGAAAACCCGGTGTTCGTTTATAAACTGATTACCGAAGGCACGGTGGAAGAGAAGATCATCAGCATGCAGGGAAGGAAAAGAGATCTCGCACAAGGCGTACTGGAAGACGGTGGGGAAGTCAGCGCGCCAATGACTGCGGAGGACTTGACGATGTTGTTCGAACCCCTAGGATAAATCAGGGATAGTGAAGAGCGAGTGGATTCATTGAAAATAATGGAAGATTTCCGGAAAATTTGTTTTGAAGTCGACCGGCTCCTGCTGGAGCAAGGTATTTACTCCCCAGTCGAGTTGTTGCTTGCCGAGGGGCGGCTGTCCTATCCTGACTATGAAGCCTGGCGCTATGGTCGAGTCATTGCGCTGGAGGAGGTGCTGGCAGGCAATCCTGTGCGTATACGTGCATTGTTGACTGAGGCTGGTCGCTACGCCGTGAAGTTGGGTTTGCACGCGGACCGGCGCGAATTTCTTTCCTGGGAGGGGAAGGCTGGGCAAGCGTTACGATTTTCCAGCGATACGGAGTTTGAAGAGTTGTGCTGCGTTCATTATCGGCGCGGTGGTAACGAGGTTCAACTCGACCTGTTCATGGACAACTCCGGCAATGTGCTGGTCAACGGCATTGTCGATGCGCTGTCGTCGCGCCGCGTGGAAGAGGCGATCCGGCTAACGGACAGGTTGCTGGAAACGGATCCATCCCATCCGCGTTTGGGCATGCTGGAAGTTCTGTGCAATGCTGCTCAAAGACAGTTCGAGCCAGTGGACGATTATTTTTCTGAAATCGAATATCTTGAAGGATACCTGGTGCCGCTGGCAACAGGAGCGCTTGGTGTCGGTGCGAGAGACTTTCTGGCGCCGTTCTGGCGGAGGATGGCGGATGCCTTGCGTGGGCGTCCATTTGTGGCAGAGACGCCATTGCTGCATGCCAGTTACCCGCTCGCTCGTGCCCAGGACTGGGCCGGAGTGAAGGAATCGGTGCTTGAAGATTCGGTGTGGCAGATTGATCCGGTATTGCGTCTGCGATTGGCGGAAGCCTTGTTTTACCTTGGCAACCGCCCGGCAGCGCTGGCCGCTTGGTGCAGGATGTGCTGGGATTTTCCTGTCCAGATGGAACAAGCGCTGGCAAGCGGGACATTGCCCGACAAGGAATTGCGGCCAGACTGGGAACGTTATCGTAACCTTGAAGCGGAATCTGAACTGAGTACGCCGTTCTTCCCCGTCTGGCTGCTGTTGGAGAGGACGGAAACCTGCAATGCCTTAACTGCGGAAGAAGTTTCACAGGCGCATACTGCAGGTCGAGCTTATGCCGCTCTGCACACTTTGCTGGTAGGCGGTGGAGCGCTTTCGGAACGGACAATGGCTTTGCGCCAGAAACTCAAGCAAGCCCATCCCGGACTTTTCGCCATGTACCTGCGGAGGGTTTAGATTTGTCACTGCCCGAATGGCCGGGCAATGAAGACCCTGTCGCCGTGAAGGTGATTGAGGGATATCGTGGTACTTGATGGTGCCCGGGGCCGGACTCGAACCGGCACACTGTCGCCAGCGTCAGATTTTGAGTCTGATGCG
>NZ_DAHVHV010000096.1:0-3434 GCF_027317285.1 Ferrovum sp.
TTGAAAGACTGGCCGGTCAAATTCATGTCGATTCGGTCTCGGGTGGGGATTTTCTATAACGAACACGGATTCAGGTTTCAAATAACGAAGTTCTATTGGACGCCAGAATCCCTTCACGGGTTCATGAGACTATTCACTTGGAACTTGCAGTCACTAATGAACAAAAATCCGCATCTCTTGACCTCATCCACAACCAATACTCCAAACGCGGATATTCACCCCCCCTGTCTCTGGAAGACCATGACCAGTGGATTACCTTCATTGCCGCCGAAAACTCGGGGCAAGTGATCGGAACCATCTCCGTAAGACCCGACACCATTCATGGCTTATTTGCCGACGAAACCTACCAAGACCACCTCAACGAACTGCGTCAACAAGGAAACCGGCTCAGTGAATTTGGACGTCTTGCCCTCAGACCCGTCGCCTGCAACCGACACATACTGTCTGAGTTATTCTATCTCGCCTATCTGTATCTTCGTACCCAGTGCAACTGTTCAATGGGGGTTTTAGAAATCAATCCTCGTCACGCAAAATACTATGAAAAAAAACTTGGGCTGTATCGTATCGGCCCCCTGAGACATTGCACTCGGGTAAGTGCCCCGTCAGTCCTGATGAGTGCCGATTTTCCCTTTCTTGAAGGTAGGGTAAAAAAACAAGGTTATTTCCTCGAAACTGCTTGGGCATTTCTGTCCACCCATCACATCAATATACAGGAGAGCCGGAATTTTTGAGCAGGTCGTTAGGTAACTGAACATTAGACATACGGCCCTCCCAACCGCTCCGGATTTTTCCTGGTGGTGGGGTGGGACGAACACAAAAACGGGACGATTCGACCATTTTTGCATTTATCGAAAATTTATCGCGTGGAACTTCATGCCAATATTGGGCAACTGGTTATGAAAAAGGATTTTTTGCAAGGTGCAAAGCAGGGTTGCTGAAAGACGACGCTATCCCAACCAGGACTACCTCACGACTTTTTTGGTTCAGCAAATATCTTGTCTACTAAATCCAGAATGGTCTGCGGCTTGAATGGCTTTAAGATATAGCCACTGATACCGATTCTTTTCATCTCCATGAAGCATTCCCGGTTGGCCTCCGCGGTCACCATGATAACCGGAATAACGGAATCCTTGGTTCGGATAGCCGACACGAATTGGGTGCCGGTGAGGCCAGGCATGTTCCAATCCGAGAGTATCAGATCAAACGAGTTGCTCCGCATAAGTTGAAGCGCTAATTCTCCGCTGCTCGCCTCCATCGTTTTGTAACCACTGCTCCTAAGCAAGGAGGATATAACGGTACGTATGGACAACATGTCGTCAACCACGAGAATGCTTTTACAGGTCATGTGGCATCTCCCAGGTCCTGTGGATGTGGTGATTTATTAATGGGTGGATTCGAAATTGAAATGCAACCCGATGGTGGCTTGGTGTAACGACAGCAGTTCTTCCCGCTGTGTTTGGCCAAGTACATTGCGGCATCGGCGATTTTTACCAACTGCTCTGCTGTTTCTCCGTGGTCTGGATAGATAGCGATACCAATGCTGGCGCTCACCGTACAATTTTTTCCGTTGATCATAAATGGGTAAGCGATAGCATCAACAATTTTCTTGGCTACGTGGTCGTTGCTGCTCGTTGTTTGCGCATTACAGAGAATCACCGTAAACTCATCACCACCTATGCGCGCCACCGTGTCCGATTCCCGAACGCATGCCATGATTCTTTTGGCAGCCTCGCGCAGAAGTGCATCGCCAGCATCGTGCCCTAATGTGTCGTTGATATGTTTGAAACCGTCAAGATCAAGATAGAGGACAGCGATCGATTCTTTATCTCGAAGTGCTCTTGTTATTGCTTGATTGAGACGGTCATAGAACAGGATGCGGTTGGGAAGTCCTGTAAGGGAATCATGGTGGGCGAGAGCAATAATCTGTTCATTTGTTTGTTTCAGACGGGTAAGTAAAGTCCAAATGAAACGTGCCTGGAAACCACCGATTATATTCTCACTTCCTAACTGAGATTCAATATAGGCGGTGATACTGTCATCGCCTGTAAGGTTGAATGCGAGACAAGGTCTGCTCGCTTCGATTGCTTCAGAAAGGTCGGTAAAATCCAGAATGCCGTGTTTCCTTGCAATTTCTAGTGCTGGAGCTTGTGGATCAGTATCAATAATACCGATAATATTAATCATCGGATCTTCCCGAAAAAGATCAAGCATCGCTAAGCCGCCGCGGCCAGCACCTATAACGAGTATTCTCTGGATGTATTGAGGTTTTACTGTCATGAAAAGCGCTCGTTATTGAGTATGCACAATTTTTACCAGAAGATGCAACCGAGGGTAAGGAAAAATGTGGAAGTGAAATTTATTTGGTCAGGGTCCTTTCAATATATTCTGATAGACTAAAACCTGAAGAGCGAAGGATTCGGTCTGATCAAGGTTATGGAATTCGGTGCCGTACATGAATAATGGCGATTCCCCATCCCCGTCCTGGCATTTGTTCTCAGTAATCACCTTGATCACAACAGAAGGGAAAATATTTGCCGTAACTCCTTGGCTTGAAACCTGAATACATAACTTGAACACATCACCTACCTGTCCCAATGAAACCGTGGAGCCCAGTTGTACGCCGGTAAAACTGATGTCTGAAATGGTACATGCCAGTTTCATTTCTGGAGTGTCCTCCCGATAAACAAAGGCAGAGACATTCGTTTTAACCCGAACTGCCTTTCTGATCTTCATCTCTTGAATGGAAACCGGATAGGTCACATGGAGGTAAGGGTATGGTGTATTGCAAACCCGCAACACGCTCGTAGTAAAGGCATAGGCGTTTTTCCCCGAGAAATATCTCATGACAATATTTTGCCCCTCGTGCGCCAAGATCACATGGCCATTGAATTCAGGAGCAGTCACCAAAACACTCCGCTTTTCACAATAACCGATCAGCCTGACGCTGTATTTTTGGGAGTTTTGACCTGCCCACACTTGTGCTTGCAACAACTCGCCCACCTGCAGGTTAAGGGAAGCAAAACTGGACATCACCATGGACGGTTCGACCTTCTTGCTAGAAATATTGGCTCTTGGTGACATAGTGTGGGGCGCAGACTCAAGTTCGAAGTGCAACACCTGATGGTGGCTTAGTGTGGCGCACCGTTTTACCGAAGAATACCTCAAATGGCGTTCTGAACCCAAGTACTTTTCTGGGCCTGAGGTTGAGACGATTCACGGCCTGCTATTCCCTGTTTCGGTCGCCTGCGCTCACCCAATTCGTGATCATAACCGATGAGCCTGAAACCCGCATGAATCCTAGAGGCGACCTCTTGAACGCTCAAGAGGCAAACAGAGAACAGAGAGAGGAAAACTGGCAAAGTGGCACCGGAAACTGGGTCAGGGGCAGGGTAACGCTCAAGAGAAAAACTGCCGGAACCCCGCCAACAGTGGCG
>NZ_DAHVHV010000097.1:0-3292 GCF_027317285.1 Ferrovum sp.
CCTTTCGGGGTGAGGATGAATTATGATGCTCAATCAACTTGTCGAGGGGATTCTCCGCGATAGCGGCTTCGTTCAACTCATTCGAATCCGTTGTTTTAAGCCCAGCCTCATCCCAACCAGATGTCTCTTCTTCTTCGTGGTTAAGTCCATCAGTTGAAAAATTAGCAGATCCAACTACCACACCAGCATCCCCAAGGATCACTTTTGCATGAAGCGAAGTAATGTGTTTAATTTCTACTTTGTCACAGGAAATAAGCGTTTGTATCGGGGCTGGGTTCGTCCCCCCACTCAGCAGATTGCAAATTATCCGAATTGTTTTCCCTTTATTCGCAGCGCCACATATCACTTTATCTGCACCTTGACCCCAAAAGGCGATTGCAATGTCAATGTTAGTGCTTCCATCGATAAGCGCTAAAACTTCCTTTTTGTATTTCGTTGAGTCTATGAACATGCTGGCCTCTTGTGTCTGTTGGCTAATAATTATAAGCATATGCCCCGGCTCCATAGCATAGCATGGTCCGGCATCATTTGATTTTTTATCAGTGGATGTAGGCAGGAGTGAGCTCAGGGCAGAACTCATGCCGTATAGTGCCAAGCCAGCCGTACCTCCAACCAGGGTGCCGCTGACACGGATGTATTGAAGATCCTTGCCTACATTGACCTCCATCTCGCGCACCATCTTGGTCTCATCCAATCTTTGATCGTTTGTGCGATGTGCTCGGTCACACCAGGTGCAAATGAGTCACGGATTCCGATCGACACTTGGCACGATGGCCATTTCCAGCCAGCGGTGAATTCCCAGTTTGGACTTCGGGTCACACAGACTATTAAAGACCATGACGCGCAACAGAGCCTCGGCATCAAACTGACGGCGGGGGCGCAATATACGGCGAAAAGCATCCGAGAATCCCAGTTCATCCCAGAGGGCCGTGAGGCAGCAAAGGAATAGCGGCAGCAATTTAATTGTGCTGAGGAAGTTTCTCGCTGGTGACAGAATTTACACCCCCACCTTTCCTGAAACTGTCATGGACCTCTTGCGACACATTTCATCGCGAATAGTGGATATTCTACCCCCTGTGAATATTCTCACCGAACGACGAGGTTGATATGTCACCAGAACTGGAGCAAAGGCTGTACTCTGAATTCCCCCTCCTTTACAGAATGAGACATCTGGAAAACCCAGATATGTGTAGCGGTTGGAAGGGCATCCGCTGCAACGACGGTTGGTTTGACTTGATACGAACACTCTCACGGGAAATTGTGGATTATTCCCATCAACATCATCTTGACCCCATGGTGGTCGAAGTGCTGAGACGTGGCGGTGCACTACGCATGGTTCTGGATGATGGCGCAGATGATCATATCCGTAAACTCTGTCGTGAGGCTTTGGAAAAATCCTGCAGGATTTGCGAGATCTGCGGTGAATCTGGGGAGTTTGTACCAGACCAGCCTTACAACATACGAGTTTGTTGCTCGAAACATGCTGTTGAGAAAGACGATAGTCCTCTGACTGAAGAGGAGGTTTCGAGATTACGTCGTTTCAACCAAAAAATGTTTGAACTGCAACGAGAGATTGTTGATGAAGGACATCGGCATGTCAAAGTTCTTTCCGGTAGGGTTGCTGATCCGCTGGATCCCCTCGATGATTTTGAAATAGAGGCCAAGGTAACATTCTGCCTTCGGGAAGATGATTCAGAATTCAGAGAAGATGACGACAATATCCTAACCGGCAGGAAATACTACATACCCAAGGATTCTGCGGAAGAAAGTCACTTTTATAGCGCAGCCGATTGGGGAATAAGCGCAATGCATGTCGGCATTGAAAACCACTGCTACATTTTCCACGATCTGTACGACCATTCATGGGGGCCTGGACGGCAGCAATTGTCGTTCAGAGACATCTTGCGTATCGGTCAGATATGGATAGATATCGAGATTCAAGCGCAGATATTTCGCGACGCAGGTGGAAATGTAGATTTCCAAAGTTTACCCAGTCTCAAAGATTGAATAATTCAATCGGCCAACAATGAGCCGAATTCGTTGTAGCCCAGTGCCCCCGTCCAATTCCTTCCGGCTTCTGTGGAAGCATTCCCGATCGGTAGATCCCAGAAATACTCCAATCATCCCTAAATGTCCACATAACCACGATGGCATCTTGAACACTGATAATGCTGATCACGATGCCAGGAAAGCATACCGGTCGGCAACTGGAATGTTGCAATGATTTTTTTTGAGTCGGTGTCTGTTATGCAACGATCCGCATATAGCTTAAACCCTAAAATGTCCTTGAAATATACTACTCGGCCCCGTGGATAGTAGTCGTAGGGGTGACTTTTGAATAATCGCTCCGCTGAGGTTTTGGGTACAAGTGCCTCCCAGAAATCTGCATGGGCACTGAAGCCAACCGTATCGCCATAGGGTTCTCCTTGATCCAGGGGAACAGCATCAAAAATGATGTCGCCATTCACTACAAAAAATATGCCGACTTTTGATGATTTCTGTGCCGCACTGATCTCGGCCTTTTCCTTCTTGTTTTGTCTGGCGTGATTGGCACAACGCACCCCAATCGTTATTCCCCTTAAATTCATGTCCGGTTCACCCGGTGCGCCACAAATCTCACAGATTTCTGCCGTCCTTTTTTCAGCTTCTTCCACAATTGCATCGGCCTGATGAGAAAATCCATCGCCAGTGACTCGCAAATACCCCCATTTCATCTTGAGTTGTGTGATGCGCATGGCGGGCGTATTCCCCTGTTCATTGGCTAGGCGTTCCAACATTTCAATGACCGGCGCATGCCAACCCTTGTTGATATCCAGATAGATCTCAACTCTGGAATGCTGATCAAAAAGAGTATGAAACCGTTCGCGTAATGCGGCGTTATTCATGATTCCTCGCTCAAAGGGGTTGTGTCGGTCAACAAGGCTTCACCATCCATTTCAAACTACAAATTTTCCTTCAAGGGCTTGTTACAGGGGTATTAACTTTGATGGTGCCTGATCATCAGAAGGGATTCTACCCACCCATACGACGATATGTGTCGCATAGAATGTTTAGATCATTGGAAATTCAATGCAGGTGAAACACTGTCGTGCAGTCAAAAGCATCCGTTCCTCAGAAGGACTCATGGCACGAGATCGAATTTATGGTGCGACATATTTTGTCGTCAGTAACCGGATAATGATCCCAACACCAAAAGGAAATTATCATGACTATGCCCTGAATCCGTGTTCCAAACCCTTAAAAACATATACAACCGTTTGAATTGATGAGATAATTAGTCATATTCATTCTT
>NZ_DAHVHV010000098.1:0-3267 GCF_027317285.1 Ferrovum sp.
AAGCCAGGCTTGCCAAATCCATCAACCATTGCCACGGGCCTCTTCAGTTCCTGCGGTGGAAAAAAATCATCGGCCACTCCGTAATTCTCAGGATGGAGATTTTTCGACAACAGTCGATTACCGCCCTGTTTCACCAGCATCTCGAACTGCTTGATCGGAACGGGTCTGCCAAAAAGGTACCCTTGATAGTGATGGCAGCCGTAGGAAGAGAGGAGTTGTCGTTGCTCCTCCGTCCCTACCCCTTCGGCAATGACGTCAAGATTCAGACTACGTGCCATGGCAATGATGGTTTTCACAATCGTATTGTCGCTGTCCACGGCAAGGTCGCGTGTGAACGACATGTCGATCTTGAGTTGATCCAGCGGCAGCCGTTTCAGGTACTGCAAGGATGAATATCCGGTGCCAAAATCATCCATTGAAAATTGGATATTAATTTCGTTCAACATGTTCATGGTCGCAATAATGCCTTCTATGTCGTTGACCAGCATGCTCTCGGTCAGTTCCAGTTTGAGGCGCGTTGGATTGATGGCGTGGCGCCGTACGGCATCATGCACTCGATCCACAAAACCAGCCTGACGAAATTGTTTGGCGCTCACGTTCACGGCCAGGACAAGATCGCGAGTGGAACTCTCTCGTTCCCATGACTTCAGTTGTGCGCAAGCCGTTTCCAGCACCCAAAGGCCAATTGGAAGAATCAGGCCGGTTTCTTCTGCCAATGGAATGAATTGTAGGGGCGATACCATCCCGCGCAGAGGATGGTTCCATCGGATCAGTGCCTCAGCCCCAATTGGTCGATTCGAGTCGTCCACCTGGATTTGGTAATGCAACTGGAATTGCCGATTTCCAAGTGCCTTGCGTAATTCCCCCTCCAGTGAGAAACGGGCGCTGATCCTTTCCTGCATTTTTTCATCGAAGAAACGTACGGTATTGCGTCCAGCCTTTTTGGCCTGATACATGGCAATATCGGCCTGTTTCAGCAGTTCATCTGTCGCCAGCAAATGGCCTGTGAATAGCGTGGCTCCAATGCTGGCGGTACTGTGGTATTCATTCGTTTCAAGTTGATAAGGCTGGTTGAGGGATGTAAGTATTTTTTCACCAACGATCCTGACTTGTGTGGCCGCTTCCATCGGTTGCCCGCTCAAGGTTTCCAGCAAGATCACGAATTCGTCTCCCCCCAAACGAGCAACGGTATCCCCCTTCCTCACGCAGCAAATCAGGCGCTGCGCAATTTGCTGTAAATACAGGTCACCGACATGATGACCGAGCGTGTCGTTAAGGGACTTGAAATTGTCCAGGTCGATCAGCAATAATGCACCCTCCCTGCCAATTCGAGTATTGGAGGACAATGCCTGGTGGAGCCGTTCCATGAGTAGCCGACGATTGGGCAGATGAGTAAGTGGGTCGTAGAATGCCAGATTATTGATTTTTTCTTCTGATGTCTTGCGCTCGGTAATATCTTGAACAATGGCAATCCCCCCCATGATATTTCCATTGCAATCCCGGGAAGAGGCACAGGTCAATGCCAACCACAAGTCTGCATTGCAAAAAGGGGTACAGCAAAGGCCTTCATAATGCACGATTTGAGTTCCAAAAGCTTTTCTCAAGGTTGACGGCAACGCCTGATTATCGAGAAGCTTCATGTCCAGCCCGATAATACTTTCATTTTTTCTTTTCAGAATATCTACCAACCGATTGTTGCAATAGGTAATTACGAGGTCAGTGTCGTAGTGAAAGATTCCCACTGGCGAATAGTTCAGTAGCAGGCGGTAGCGTTCTTCACTTGCTCTAACGAATTCTTCGCGCTCGGTCGCTTCCAGACGCAATGTTATGTTGTCGCATATATTCCGGTTGATGCGTAGCAAACTCATGATCATGAAACAGAGGTACAACACCATTGCCATACCCAGCGCCATAAACAAACCTTCTCCCGAAGTGAATAAACGGATCGTGATGGGTACAACAACAGATACTGAAAATATAATGGCACTGATCAAATCGACTGAAAACGAGACCACTCCTCCCACCGTCATTCCAGCAAGCATAAGAATCAGGAATACCTGATGTTTTGGTTCATTGGCGGGAAATAGGAGCCAACCAGCCGCACCCCACACCTGGGAGGAAATCAGGATAACCAGGCGAAATCTTGTCAGTCGGTCAAGAGTTGTGGCAGCGTCAGCCGATGGATAACGTTGATAGATAATGATCTGTGAGGCACGTAAAAGCGATGCCAACACCATGAAGGAATACCAGGCAACAATTACATTGAAAGGAATGACTTCCCTCTGGACGTAGGCAAGAATTGTGGCGATGGATACGCTGGTAAGCAACGACACATTACTAACGGAAAGCAACTGTCTAAGTTGTGAGGATTGTATTTCCTTTTTATTTTTCAAGTCCTGATTATGTCTCTATCTCAGTGCGCACTGGATAACTGTACGGATATACAGTATTCTGACCTCTTGCGAAAACCGTTTGAGGTGAACCATGGCGATCAACAGTATCCAGTTCCAGAAGGGCTTGTCGATGAGTGAATTCATCGTGCGCTACGGGCGCGAGGACCAGTGCGAAGCCGCTTTCATCCAAGCACGCTGGCCGAACGGTTTCTGTTGTCCGCGCTGCCAGGCTCGGACGGCTTCGCAATTCCGCCGCGGCGGCCTGCTGACATGGCAGTGCAGTCATTGCCCACATCAGACCAGCCTGATCTCCGGAACGATGATGGAACACTCCCGACTGCCTTTTACCAAGTGGTTCTTGGCGATCTACTTGATCACGCAGTCGAAGACCAACATCGCAGCGCTCACGCTGCGCCGCCAACTTGGCATCTCGTGGCGGGCCGCCTGGTTGCTCAAGCACAAAGTCATGGAAGCCATGCGCCAACGCGAGGCCACAAAGCCCTTGCAGGGCGATGTCCGTATCGATGACGCTTACCTGGGCGGCGAACTGACCGGTGGTCGCGCCGGCCGCGGCTCCGACAACAAAGTGCCGTTCGTCGCGGCCCTGGAAGTGCACAACGGAAAACCCATGCGGGTGCGATTCGACCCGGTGAAGAACTTCTCGTTTGCGGCGTTGAAGCCCTGGGCCAGCATTGCACTTGCTCCGGACTGCACCGTGACCTCCGATGGACTGCTGGGGTTCGAGGTGGTCGAGCGACTGGGCTTTGCGCATCGCGTGGTGATCGCGCCCAAGGGCAAGGCGGGCACGGAGATCGAGCCCTTCCGCTGGCTCAATGTGGTGCTGGGCAACCTCAAGACCGCGCTGAGTGGAACA
>NZ_DAHVHV010000099.1:0-3135 GCF_027317285.1 Ferrovum sp.
TGGTGAAATTTATCGTGACCTGACCCGGGAGTTTGGCGACCCTGTGTATGACCGGGTGGATGCGCCAGCCACGCCTGCGCAAAAAAAGGTACTGGCACAACTTTCACCGCGGCAAATTCAGTCTGCAGACCTGGCCGGCGAAAAAATCCTGGGGATCCTTACCCAGGCGCCCGGCAATGACGCACCCATTGGCGGGTTGAAAGTGATGACCGAGAGCGGATGGTTTGCGGCCCGCCCCTCAGGAACCGAAAACATTTACAAGATCTATGCGGAGAGTTTTCGTGGCGCGGATCACCTGCACCGCATCCTGGCGGAAGCCCAGACCATTGTTGACGCCGCCCTGGCACATGCGTAGTCAACCGGTGACAGATGAATCCGGATTGGGGTCATTCAGGTTTAGAATGTCAATGAGTGCATCGTGCCATCAGCAGCCCGTCGAAGGGGCGGAACTTCAGCGACTGGTTTCTGTAGTGCAGCGGGTACTGGCAGGCAGAATACATACCCATCAACAGTCGGCAAGAAGCGGTCTGTGGCGAAAGATGCCCTTGTACGTTCCTGATGTAATTGAGCGTGAATGAAAATTCTATGAAGATTGATGATGGAATTCCTTGACCATCGTAGTGCCGTCGTAGGGCTGGCCTTACTTTTCCTTCTGTGGTACCTTCGTACTTATACAAAGGGTAAATCCGATCAAACAATTAAACAAAACAGTGGACACCACTCGTATTCAACCTGTTGGTGGTAATCACGCGATCGAAGTCATGGCGATCGCGGTCGAATGGACCATGCCGCCTCTTAACGATGCGCAAATCGCGTCGCTCCGTGCGGTGTACGATGCCAACGCCGACATCAAGGAATTTCTCCCGACAGTGGTACCGGTACAGACGTTCATGATCCAAGGAGTGAGCCAGTTTGGCGTTGTAGATCCTGGCAAGAGCGTGCAAGCCGCACCCAAGAACGTTATGCCACCGCAGTTCATCTCACGGAACGGCGGGTTCGACCTGCAGCGCTTCGACACCAAGGGCAACCTCACTTGGGTTGCCTCGATTCGGCCCGAGTTCATCACGGTCAACTGCACCGCGTACGACCGCTGGATGAACGTCAAGCCTCAAGCGCTAGCTATCTTGCAGCCATTCTTGGATGCGGCGATGGCCAAGGGTGCACAGGTCAACGCGATCGGCCTGCAGTACCAGGATGCGTTTCGGTTGCTGGACGGAGCCTCTCCGACAGCGACTGGAGAGCTCTTTCGTAAGAACGGCAAATACCTGCCGATGCACCTGTTCGAACAGCCTTCTTTCTGGCATTGTCACCAGGGCTGGTTTTCTAAGGCACCAGACGGACACCGTGTCTTGAACAACATTGCGACAGAAGTGACCGACGTCAACGGCACACACTTCGCGCGCATCGGCGGGCAGCACCGAATGTTTGCACTTTCGGTCGATGGGCTGACTACGATGCCAATCACTGCGAGAGAGATCGACCAGATCCTACAATGCCTACATGACGAAAACAAAGACGTGATTAATGGGATACTCAGCGATGGCGCGCTCATGGCAATCGGCTGCACGGGGGGAGGTCCATGATTGGTAACTCGATTCTATCTAGGGGGCCTGCATTCTTGAACTCGTTGCCCGCAGCCGGTAGTCAGTCGGCAACCACGCAGTCGACTGTGTACTTCGTCGGCGGGTATTTTGTTTCGGCTGTCCAGCCGGCGGCAACGTCCGAGGTCGACTACTTGGTGTCGCCAATGGAGCAGATCCGCACCCAAGTCAATGCCTGGCTGCGCGGCTTAGGTAGTCAGACACGCGTCGAAACCGAAGACGCAACCTTGCTGGTCGCGCCCCACTTCCCTATTTCTCAGGAGCACTTCGACTCGTACGAGCCCGTCTTCAGGACGGTAATGCACTACCGAGCACACATAGGTCATTGGAACGGTGAAGCGACCGACGTGCCTTCGGAAGAACAGAGGAACGCCGCGCTGTTGGGCCTAGCCAACTTGATCTTAGCACTCATGCCGGCGCCATCTCCGATGCTTCTGGAAGACGGGACGATCGGCGCCTACTGGCGTCGTGGTCAGCACTATGCCAGCATCGATTTTGAAGTCGATGGCGAGCACAGTTGGGCAGGAACCGACGGCACAAGGTATTTCTCGGGTACTTGGAAAGTGCCGGGCGAACAGTTGCCGCCTGCGCTCGTTAGCGAATTGCTGTCGATCGCCTAGCGGGGCCACCTATGAGTTTTTATGATCTCGACGGCGAGTCGAAACTGTCTCGCGTGGAGCAACTTGTTGTGAAAGACGAGGACGGTGCGAAGCAGATGGAGAAGTTGTCCGAGCACTCGCCTGGGCCGGTAGCTGACCACGAACTGCTGGCGCGAAGTCTCGACTACCCGACTAAGTTCACGAACTTGGGCGGTCTGAACGACGCGTTATTCCAGGATGCGTTCTCGCGCGGGGCGTCGGTTCAGCGTCTCGTCCAAGGCTGGGACGCTCACGCTACCGACGTGCACGGCCGGTTCGAAATGCGGGCAAAGGCGCGGCGCGAAGGCACCGATGGTCGTGATCCGGACCCCGATAATCTCTACATCGGCACCTTTCAGATGACCGCCGCCGAACTGCGTGCATGCAAACTAGACGACGATACAACGCCTAGGGTGCGTGTCTACGACGCTGGCAATGCATCGGATCAATTACATGCCGAAGTCATCGTCGACGCCACCGGCTTGAAAAAGCCTCAGCGCAAGGAACTGCGCGTGCGGCTCATGACCCTGGCGCAAAAGCGTGGATTGTTTGTCTCACCGCATTTGCCTGCGGAAGATCTCGCCCGCGCCGAAGGGACACAGTGCAAATTGCACTTGCCACCTGCGTAGGCGACGGCAAGTTGCCGACTACTGCATTTGAGTCAAGGTGTTGCATTGACGGGGTGTGCAGTCAGACTGTTTTCGACGGAACTAGTGGTTCGCATGTGGATCAGTTTTAGATGGGAATATCTGGATAGTTCCGGGCACATTTCAACGTTAAACGTCTTTTGTAGAGGGCAGAATTCAGGATGGCGAGAGGTAACGAACAAGGTTAGATCGTGCGCAAGCCACGATCTGAACCGTTTGTTGGACAAGCCCGGCAAGTCCCCTGTGACC
>NZ_DAHVHV010000009.1:0-52610 GCF_027317285.1 Ferrovum sp.
GTCCAGCACATTGCCCGGCAGGCGGTTGTCGTCGTCGAGAAATCCCACCACGCGCATTTCATGGCTGTGGGCCAGGGCGCCCGCCAACTGTCGTCCCGAGGTTCCGGCCCCGTATACCAGGACCCGGGGCAGGGTATCGTGTTTCAGCAGGTTCTGGTATTCCCCGCCCAGCCAGAAGCGCGCCAGGGCCCGGGAAGCCCCGACGGACAGCAACAGCAGCAGGGGTTGCATCAGTCCCACGGTGCGCGGGACCCCAGGGATCTCGATGGCGGTGAAAAGGGCGGCGAACAGCAGGCCGTATACGAAGGAGGCCCGCGTGACGGCCATCAGGGCCGGCCATCCGGAATAACGAAAAATGGCCCGGTAGAGCCCAAAGGCAATGAATACGGGCAGGGCCAGCAGGACGGAGGCGATCGCCGCCAGCAAGGGGGGGCCGGACAGGAAGACCCATTCACCCAGGCGCAGGTAATAGGCCAGCCATACCGTGAGCACGCAGAGACAGGCGTCCACGGTCAGCACCAGTAACCGTTTGGTCAGGCGCGGAAGGGATAATACGGGATGGATGGCTTTCTGAAACAGCATGAGGATGGATCTGAATGGAGAGGATTGCCCACGCTACCGCCCTGCCGGGCAACCAGCATGAAGGGAATTCTAACACAAGGAGGGGCTGGGCTCTATGAGGGGAACGGATCGGTCGTACAGCGTTTCAGGGGCGATATCCAGATTGCCTGGCCAACCCATTCGTAAATCTCCCATGTCTGGCGGATCAAGGTGGGCGGCGAATGGGCTTATCTGTATCTGCTCATTGAGTTTCAGAGTACGGTGGACAAATACATGGCCCTGCGCATGATGGTGTATCAGGGGTTGCTGTATCAGGACCTGATCAAGCAGGGAATGGTGTTGTCCGATGGACGCCTGCCCCCCGTTTTGCCCATTGTGTTGTACAACGGTAGCCAGCGTTGGACGGCGGCAAGGGATGTATTTGACTTGATCCCGCCGGTGCCGGGATTGGTGGAGCAGTTCAAGCCCAGGGTGAAATATTTGCTGGTGGACGAGAACGACTACACTGACGGCGAACTGACCCCGCTCAAGAATCTGGTTGCAGCCATTTTTCGGTTTGAGCACCCCGTCGACCCGAAAACCATTCATACATTGATTGCTCTGCTGGAGGAATGGTTGGTGAACCAGCCTGGCCTACGCAAGATGATTGCCCGCTGGCTCAGGGCCACGTTGATGCGGAAACCGGAGTACCGTATACTTTTGCCAGAGGTGGATGATTTACAGGAGTTGAGGATTATGCTCTCTGAACGACTTGAAGAATGGGCGCGTCAGTATAAGGCGGAAGGTGAGGCGAGGGGTGAGGCGAGAGGCGAAGTTTTGGCTCTGCAGAAATTGCTGACCAAGCGTTTTGGCGCCATACCGGCAGATGTTCTGGAGAAGATCTCGGCTGCCTCGATTGAGCAAATTGACGGGTGGCTGTATCAGATCCTTGATGCCAAGAGCCTGAACGACTTGTTCGGCCCGACCACGCACTAACCCCAAGAGCTGACCACCCCGGATCTCTGTCTAGGATGGTTTGCTCTCAAGTTCACACCCGACCAACGCCACCTGCTCGACAGTCTTTGGCATGGCCAGTGTCAGAGGTACAGCCTTGGATACTTCCGGCATGGCGATAAAGAGATTTCTTGCTATACTCGCCGCATCAAATATGCGGATCGCAAGTTATGCCAACTATCAGCATGTTCTACGGAATTCTTATCCAAATGTTTTGGGATGAGCATGTTCCCCCACATTTTCATGCAACTTACGGGGAATATAAGGCGACCGTCAATATCAGAGAATTGTGCATCAGCGAGGGTGAATTGCCGCGTCGTGCAAGACAGTTGGTCCTTGACTGGGCTGAATTGCACCAGGCAGAGTTGTTGGCTGATTGGGATCTATGTCAAGCCAACCAGCATCCTAATCCGATCGATCCTTTGAAATAGCATAGGTGCCATTATGTACTGGGATGTCATTGAGGTTCGCTCTATCGCCCCCCGTGAGTTGGCTGTCCAGTTCGAGGATGGACTGAGCGGGGTACTACACATTGATTTGTCATTTTGCACCGGGGTGTTTGATCCACTGCGTAATGATCAACTTGTAGGTAGCGCGCAGGTAGAAAATGGTGTGGTTGTCTGGCCAAATGGTCTCGATTTGGCACCAGACACAATGTATCGAGAAATCAAACGCAGCCCGAATCGCAGATATAACCTTTTTCGGTAGTGGCACGGGTGTGGGAAAAAAGGCAAAGAGGTCTACCCTTAAAACTTCCGGAACTGTGATAGTGAAAAAATCCCATAGGTCACTTTTTATGTTTCGACGTGGCTGAGTTTGGGTTGGATTCCTCGGATTTTTCATGGAAGAAATGGCCGTGATGGCGACAGTCGTTCAGGGGTTACCCGTGGGTATATCAGCGGAATGTGTGATTTTTCCGAAGACCGGCATGACAAAGCCATCGGCTGACGGCGCCGAAGATCCGGGGCAAGTTGCCAATTCAGGACGGGATTACGCCGCCCAGCGGCAACTGTGGTGCAGACCGCGCATTTTCCATTCTTTAGCGACTTGGCAGAGACGATAAGGGAAAATTTGTGGGTGTGTTGGGGAACTCTGTTTTGGATTTGGGCGGCTAGAATGCCTGGATGAGCCTCGACCACGACAGCAGTTACAAGTATCTTTTTTCCGCCCCGGAGATGGTGCGTGACCTGATCATGGGGTTCGTGCCGGACGAGTGGCTGCACCGTCTGGATTACGCAACCCTGGAGAGGGTGGACGGCAGTTACATCACTGAGGATTTTCGTGGACGGGCGGATGACATTGTCTGGCGGATCAAGGTGGGCGGCGCATGGGCTTATCTCTACCTGCTCATCGAGTTTCAGAGTACCGTCGATAAATACATGGCCCTGCGCATGATGGTGTATCAGGGGTTGCTGTACCAGGACCTGATCAAGCAGGGAAAGGTGTTGTCCGATGGACGCCTGCCGCCGGTCTTGCCCATCGTGTTGTACAACGGTAGCCAGCGTTGGACGGCGGCAAGGGATGTATTTGATCTGATTCCGCCGGTGCCGGGATTGGTGGAGCAGTTCAAGCCCAGGGCGAAATACCTGCTGGTGGACGAGAACGACTACCCCGACAGCGAACTGACCCCGCTCAAGAATCTGGTTGCGGCCATTTTTCGGTTTGAGCATCCCGTCAGTTCGGAAAAGATCGAAGAATTGATTGCTCTGCTGGAGGTGTGGTTGGTGGACCAGCCTGGCCTGCGTAGGATGATTGCCCGCTGGCTCAGGGCCACATTGATGCGGAAACCGGAGTACCGTATACTCTTACCAGAGGTAGACGATTTACAGGAGTTGAGAATTATGCTATCTGAACGGATGAAAGAATGGGCCCATCAGCACGAGGCCAAAGGTGTGCAGCGGGGCGTGTTGCAGGGCTTGCAGCAGGGCGAGTCGTTGGCCCTGCAGAAATTGCTGACCAAGCGTTTTGGCGGGATTACACCGGAAACCTTGGCAAGGATTGCATCGGCCTCACAGGAACAAATCGAAGTTTGGTTCGATCAAGCCATAGATGCCAGCAGCTACGATGAAGTGTTCGGCCCGACCACGCACTAACCCCAAGAACTGACCATCCCGGATCGCTGTCCAGGATGGTTGAGCCAAGTCACACCCGCACCAACGTCACCTGCTCGACGGTCTTTGGCATGGCCAGTGTCAGAGGCACAGCCTTGGATACTTCATGGCGGCATCGATGAGCGTGTCCTGGCTCAGGTGAGCATACCGCTGAGTTGTCTTGACTTGGGTATGCCCGTACATGGCATCAGGATCGATGACTATTTGCGTAAGAGACGGAGGGTTTTTTATCTTGGGGCGAGAACTCATGGCCGGATTTCCTCAAGAGCACTTTCCACATGTGCGGCGCTGACCTGGCGGGTTTTGGCCAGGGCGCTCGGAATCCATGGCATAGTTGGTGAGCAGGCGCAGGTCTTCGAGGACGTCGTTACGGTCGTATAGGGTGAAAAGCCAGAGTTGCTGACCAGCATTCCACCAGAAGTAGGTTACGCGCAACCCACCGCGCTTTCCCTTGCCTCGTTTGACATCAGCGTAACGCAGTTTGCGCAAACCACCGCTGCCTTCAATGATGCCGCCAGCCCCTGGGTTCTTCATCAGAGTGTTTTGCAGGGCGCGGAAACCGTCATCGCTCAGCCTCGTAGTCTTCAAGCCATTCATTTTCAAGACCATGAATCTCATTGAGAATAAGATTGAGAACCTCCATGGCAGGAATTGGGTCAACGCCTTTCGAACGCAGGATGACTGGGAGATAATTTTTCGCGTCATGGATACACTCTACCGGCGTAAAAAATTGCACCCGATTCATATTCTCAATGACGAGATTACGTACCCGTGGACCTAACACGGCACGGATAAGAATGTTGGCATCAAGAACCAGCGCGCGACGATGGGACACCATCATTTAATATGTCGTTTGCTGTTAAATTCAGCCAATACCTCCGCCTCGTCGAGTTGGGCTGCCTTTAGGAGGGCATCGAGTTTGCTTGCTGCAACCTTCAAAGACTCCGCCCCAGTTTTCTGTTCAATTTCCCGGCTGGGTATGTAGTAGCCGATGATTTCACCATGACGGGTAATAGCCACTGGCCGACCCGCATCCAAAAGATAGTGCGGTAACTGGCTCCTGAATTCCCGAATACCTACTTTGAGAGTTTCCATCCTGGCCCTCCAAATGTGTACACATGGGTACACTATACAATGTTTTGGAAATGGAGTCGATCTCTGTGAAGGAAATTATAAGGGGCAAGGATCTGGTGGGTGGTTTGGGATGCTAAAAAGTTATAGAATTAAACAACATGTCGTGCAGGGTCGTTGGCATATCAGAGGAATGTGTGGGATTTTGCCGAAGAGCGGCGTGATAAAGCCGTCGGCTGACGGCACCGAAGACCAAGGGAAAGTTACAATTCAGGACGGGATTACGCCGCCCAGCGGTAACTGTGGTGCAGACCGCCCAGTTCTTCACCTCTGGCGAGCAATTGTGGGACGCTTTCGAACGAGCCTGCAACTGGCTGGTGGCGTTCCATATTGCTTCTGGTCAGGTTGATTGCGCGCCTGCATCCGGATTGCGCTAGGCGTTGAGTGGAGGTATTAGCATGAAGATTGTGGCAGTGAGTCAACGTGTGGATGTTTATCCTGAGCGGAATGAGCGGCGTGATGCGCTGGATCAGAATATGAGCATTTGGTTGCATGCCGCAGGGTTTCTTCCTTTTCCCGTACCGAATCGGCTGGCTTTTGGTGAGGAAGTCAGTGGTTGGCTGGATGTACTACAGCCTGTCGGTCTGGTTTTATCTGGAGGGAATGATATTGGAACGGTACGTGATCGGGATTTTACGGAGGAGCTGATGATGCGATATGCCGAGCAATGCAACTTGCCGTTGCTGGGGATAGGTCGTGGTATGCAAATGATTGCGCGTGCAAATTTAATTCGCTTGAAGTCGGTCAATGGGCATATTGGAGGTTATCACACAGTACAAGGAGAAATAAGTGGGACGGTCAACAGCTACCATCAGTTCTGCCTGGAGGATTGTCCCCCGGACTTTAGGGTGCTGGCGCGTAGTGAAGATGGCGTAATTGAGGCGATTCGGCATGATGGGCTGCGCTGGGAGGGTTGGATGTGGCAGCCGGAAAAAAATCATGAATTTGACCCCGGGGATATTGGAAGAGTGAGAGCCTTATTCGCTTGACCAAGCGTTTTGGCGCCATACCGGCGGATATTCTGGAGAAGATCTCGGCTGCGACGATTGAGCAAATTGACGGGTGGCTGTATCAGATCCTTGATGCCAAGAGCCTGAATGACTTGTTTGGCCCGACCGCGCATTAAACCCAAAAGAGGTGACCCACTCACGATGGGGGGCGCAGAAACTGCGCAATGTTTTTTCGGATGAAGTGGGCGTCCACGTGTGCCGACAGGTCAGAGGGTTTTCGTTCGGGAAAGGTGGGCCGGGGGGATTCTGAGCGGGGTGGGTTTGCTGAGCAGTTCGATGAGTACGAGCGCCCGCTGTTCGCCATCGGTCATCTGGTAGATCGCTTCAAGCCCCTTGAAAGGCCCCGCATCGATGGTGACTGCATCCCCTGGGGAAAACAGGCGCTGGGGTTGTTGTTGCTGGCGTGTGCTGCGAACCTGCAAGGCTTCCACCAGCCTGTCCTCCACACGGGCAGGCTGGTTGCCGAAGGTGACCAGCCGACTCACGCCCCGGGTGGACCGGAGAGGGGTCCAGCTTTTTCCTGAAAGATCCTGTTCCAGGCGCACGAACAGGTAACGGGGAAACAGGGGTTCTTCTGTGATGACCAACCGGCCCTGCTGGATTTTTTCTGTGGTGAGCAGGGGCAATACACTCTCATATCCCTGCTGCAGGAGGTTCTGGTGGGCCACCTTTTCTTGCCGTGGTCGGGTATACAACAGGTACCAGGACAAAGTTGGTTTCCTCGCAAGGGTAGAAAACGAATCATTCAACGATGGTTCGTTGAACGATTTGCCGAGAGTTTACGTGCCCGAACCGTCTCTTCGGGAGAGTGCAACACCGGATGGTGGCTTGGTATGGTGCACCGTTTTGTCAAAGGATACCTCAAATGGTGTCCTGAATCCAAGTGCTTTTCCGGGTCCACACCCCGGTAGACGCTCGTCTCGTCTGTCACGGGATCTTAATATGCCGGTGTTAGATTGATCCTTGAGTTCTTGAAGGTTTTTTGACGGGTTGCGTCAGGCTGGAAAGGTCGGGTTTCGTGCAGAATCGCTCAAGGGGAATTGACACGGATGGTGTGGTATCTGGAACTGGAAGATCATGAACAGTTGGCTGACATTCTCGAAAATGAGCAACTGACGGCGCTCTTTCAACCGGTGGTCGATTTGACGACGGCTCAGATTCACGGATACGAGGGGTTGATTCGTGGTCCCTCCAGCAGCATGCTGCATTCTCCCGAAGTCCTGTTGCGCGTTGCGACTGACTGTGGTCTGCGTGGGCAAATGGAATGGCTTTGTCACAAAGTATTGAATCGGTCTTTTCGGCGTCTCGGACTGCCGGGAAAACTGTTCCTCAACATCAGTCCCGACGTGCTGGTCCAGCGCAGCCTCGACAAACGGTCGGAATCCATGTGGTTGGCGGAACCGCTCGAGCAAGCCCACCAGGTCGTCCTGGAAATCACGGAAGGCGAACGGATTCTCGGTTACGGGCCGGAGTTGCTTCAGGAGGCGGTCAAACGCTGTCGTGACGAAGGCATTGGGGTGGCGATCGATGACCTTGGCGAAGGTTTCTCCAGCCTGCGACTGTGGTCGGAATTGCGTCCCGACTACGTCAAGATCGACCGCCATTTTGTTCAGAACATCGAGAACGATCCGGTCAAGGCCCAGTTTGTCCGTTCCATCGTGGAGATTGCGCGTCAGACCAAATCTACGGTGATCGCCGAGGGCATCGAGACCGTGTCCGAACTGCTCCTGATCAAGAGTCTGGGTGTGGATCTCGGACAGGGATTCCATTTTTCTCGTCCCCATGCCACCCCCATGACCTGTCTCACGGACGAGGCTGCGGCCTTTTTACGGAGCCAGGCGGTTCCTTCGAAGCCCATGGCCGAAGTGGTCTGGGGGCGGGATTCCCTGGCCGGGCGCAACATCATTCAGATGACGCCCTGTCTGACGCCGGCCATCAGCAATGAGGCTGCGATGGGTTGGTTCGAGGCCAATCCGGGATCGGATGTCGTGCCCGTGGTCAGGGACGATGGACTGCCGATCGGTCTGCTGGCCCGCACCGCCCTGATCGGCAGTTTTGCCCAGCCCTACCGCCGTGAATTGTATGGGCGCAAATCCTGCACCCAGTACATGGACGACAAACCCCTGATCGTCGACAAAAGGATTTCGGTACAGAACATCAGCCAAATGCTGGGCAATGCCGAGCGCCGTCATTTTTTGCAGGAATTCATCGTCACGGACAATGGTCACTACTTTGGGCTCGCCCATGGTCAGGATGTGATCCGGGTGATCACCGAAATGCAGATTCAGGCCGCCAAATACGCAAACCCCCTGACTCAACTGCCGGGAAACGTGCCGGTTCATGAGCATCTCGACAACCTGCTGCGGTTGCGGGTCCCGTTTTATGCCTGTTACTGCGACCTGGATCATTTCAAACCCTTCAACGACGTGTATGGTTTCAGTGCCGGGGACGGGGTGATCCAGATGACGGCCAACGTCCTGGCCCAGTTTTGCGACTGTGATCTGGATTTTCTGGGGCATATCGGCGGAGATGACTTCATCATCCTGTTTCGCAGTCTCGACTGGGAGAGCCGCTGTCAACGCATCCTCGGGCGGTTCGCGGATACCGTGGTCCGGCATTTTACCGAGGAAGACCGTATCCAGGGCGGGTATTGCACCGAGAACCGCCGCTTCGAACGGGAGTTTCACCCCCTGGTCTCCCTGTCCATCGGCGCCGTGGTGGTGCCTCCAGGCCACTTTACGTCCTACATGGAAGTCTCCAAGATTGCTTCAGAAGCCAAAAAGCAGGCCAAACTGATTCAGGGAGACGCCTTGTTCGTCAATCGGCGCTATAAGACGGAAGCGCCTGGTCATGATCCGAGAAGCAACAACCTGGAATTTTTTTCAGGCGGCGGAGGGGATCAGGGGCGCATCGACGAGTTCCTGCCGATCAAACCCGCTGCATGATCGGGGCCCGGAAGTACCAACGCCCGACGATCGGTATCGTCGGGCGTCACGGTGGGGGTCTCTCCGACCCCCGGCTCCCACGCGGTCAGGCAAGGGAGGGTTTGCGTCATCCGCTGGTGAGTCAATGATGGATCAGATCGGCTTTGTCTTCTTCGATACAACTGTCCCATTCCAGGGTGTCCAGTATGGTGACCAGCACTGCGAAGCCAAAAACCGAGAGAATTTCTACCCAAACCAGCGTCTCATGTCCGATGTATCCCATGATAGCCCCCTATTTTAAGGGTTTTTCGAGCGGACCGTTGCTCGGTATGTTCAGTTTGCCTGAATTTTTGATATTTGTCAACATTGACGTTTATCAATAATTCTGATACCTGTGCCGCAAATCATTCACGGTCGTCAACGGAACGGCAAATGTGCGCACACCGGCCCGCTGTTCTGTCAATAAAGTTTGTTATTTGGATCGGTTTTGTCAACAAGGCTGCGTATTTCGTGAGGGTGCAGTAATCTGTTTCGGGTTATGTCGTCGGCAAAAGCATTGCAGGCAGCCATCTGTTTCCATGTATTCCGAAATTCGGAATAGTCGAATGCCGCCGACCATGCCTGAGCGCGAGTCATTGAACGGAGAAATGGGACCGGGTCGGCATTCCTGGATAGTGCTTTGAGAGGGAGTAAATAATCCTCGCGGTATGCTGTCGGGATGAGGATGCGACAGGCAGTTGCCTGAGTCAGATAGGCATTCATGGCCAGACGGGCAGTCCGGCCATTACCATCCTCGAAGGGGTGTGCCTCGGTCACGACGAACATGGCCATCAAAGCGCGCGCAAAGGGGTCTTCCAGCAGCGCAATACGTTTGAATCCTTCACGCAGGGTGCCTTGCACCAGTTCGGGATGAACGAACAAGGTTGAGCCAGCCTGATTGAGTTTTTCTTTCCATTGTCCGGGATTTCTCTCGGGTCGACTGGACAGCACCCTATGGTTGGCACGTTTCAGCCAATCCAGAAATTCATCCTCGTTGCCCGGAGGGGTTGATCGGAAAGGTTGCTGGGTGATGGCCTGATAAGTGCCGAGCACGTCATGCGAGTCCTCGGGACGTTTCTCGATCATCCTGCCTTCAAAAATAATCTCGCTGGCTTCCTCTACGGTAAAGGTCGTGCCCTCGATGTAGTTGGAGAAATAGGACTCGAAGAATGCAAAGTTGATGCTGCTCAACCCGGGGGTTGTTGGATCGGGTACATGCGGAAACGGCTGCCGAAGCGCTGCAAACAGCATATCAAAAATAACCAGGCGATCGGGATCGTAGGGTTTTCCTGCGGCACGCGCGAGCGCATCAACGGCGCTCAAACATCTGGCTCCGCCGGTCTGCATCAATGCCGAGACGATGCCGTTCAGGATTTTGAACTGGGCATCCAGTCCCAGGATCTCGGCCAGTTTCCGGGCGGTGTCGCGCAGGTCGTTGACCTTGTATTCGCCGCGCAGTGTGCACAGCCGACTCAGGTGGGATTCCACCCAGGCGCGCCCCATCGTCCGGATGGCAGCATTCCGACCGGTATAAAGATTTTCCAGAAGACGGCGAGCTTCGGACGAGACATACAGTTTGCCGTAAGGGGTGTCGTTCAGTGCCGGTTCCAGGCCCAGGACAGGACCGGGGCCGGGGATCGTCATCAGGGTGAGGCCGGGTAATTCAGTGCGTCGTGCCCGGTTTCCCTGAACCAGAAAAACCCGCCCCTCCGGATCGGGTTTCCCCTCCTGTGCCGATCGATAGCCGAGCACCGCTCCTGGATAAAGATACTCGGCGATCTGTCGCCAGTGGGGGCGCACGATCTGTTCCAGAGGCGTTTCCAGATCGCTGGTGTAAATGCCCCGACGAATGGCGCGCAGCCGCCCGGCGCGTGCCAGTCTGGAAACGCGTTGTGCATTCGCCTGATCTTCGGCAGAACTGAAAATCAGGGTCGCAAGAGTGTCCATAGGTTTGCGCATCAGGCAGGTTTCCAACTTGTTCTGTCAATAAATATGCTCTTGTTTGATGGGTGTGTCAACGTATGAGCAAATCCTCTTGATTCCAGGCGCTTTCATCCCGCTGTTTCAGGGAAATCCGGACTGCGGGTGGACCCCCCGGATGGTATCCGGGGGCCTCGAGGCGGAACCGGCGGAATTTCTGGGGTATTATTATCAGACGGGGGAAGATCATCGGGTTCAATTGCGGAGGGAAGATCATGACGGGAAAAGTGAATCTCAGGGGGATGCTGGGGCTGGTGCTGGGAGGTTGGATGGTGGTGGCACAGGGGGCGGGGCTGGATCCCGAACTGGACAAGGTGGTGCAACAGGGGAAAGACCTGTTCAGTCATGCGACCTTTGACGGGAATGGCGCGGTGTGCGAATCCTGCCATCGCAATGGCGGGGTGGGACCGGGACGTCGTCCCGACGGGCAGGCCATTCCCAGTCTGACCAATGCGGCGGCCATCTTCCCCCGTTACAAGGCGAAGGCGGGGCGGGTATTCACGTTGCAGGACCAGATCCGGGGCTGTGTGGGCATGGCGCTCGAGGGCAAGGCGCCCGCCTATGGCAGCGATGAACTGACGGCTCTGACCGTGTACGTGACCAGTCTGGCGCAGGGCAAGCCTCTGGATATGGGTGGAAAACCCCAGTGAGTCCGGAGGATGCGGTGCAGGGCGTGACGCTGGTCCAGCAGGAGCGCTTTTGTTTCGAAATTCGATTCGGCACGGGAGGCCCCGTCTGGCTGGGCGACGAGTCCCCTCCCCTGGGGCAGGGCAAGGGCCCCACGCCAGCGCAATTATTGGTGGCCGCCGTGTCCAGTTGTCTGGCGGATGCCCTGTATTTTGCCCTGCACAAGTTCAATCCGGATCTGGAAGGGGCATTGAGGGCGGAGGGCCAGGCAGGGATCGGGCGCAACCCGGCCGGGCGCCTGCGCGTGCTGGAGATCCGGGTGGCGTTGCACCTGCCTCAGGCGGCGGCGAGATACGCCCATCTCGACCGCACTCTGGGTCAGTTTGAGGAATTCTGTACGGTGGGGCGCAGTGTGGCCCAGGGGATTCCGGTGCGGATGACCGTGGTGGATGCTGCGGGAGCCGTCCTGAAGGCTGTTTGAACCGTGCGCAAACTGGGGTGGGGGGTCGGAATTCTCCTGGGCGGCCTGCTGGGGGGGATGCTGACCGCGCCTGAGTGGTTGCCCGGGTTGATCCACCGGGAAGCACAGCACTGGGCCGAGGGGACCCGTCACCGACTGGTGATCGGCTCGATACAGGTGGGGATTTTTCCTGTTCGGGTCCGGATCCGTGAGGTTCGGCTCTACGAAGCCGACGGACAGACGCCCGTCCTGGGGTTCGAAGAACTGGAGGGACATCTGGCGCTCCATTCGGGCCTGCCTCCCTTCCCCGTCATCGACGAACTGACACTCACCCATCCGGTCGTACACCTGGTGCGCAACCCTGCGGGCGCCTGGAACCTGGCCAGTCTGGCCGGACCCGCTACGGGCGGCGGCGGGTTCCCACTCCTCGTGGAAAACTTCCGGATCGTGCGTGGCGAAGGAACGGTCTGGGACCAGGGGAGCAATACCCATCACGACATCCGCCATCTTCAATTCGACCTGCCTCAACTGTCTTCCCGGCTTCGGGATGAGGACGCCTGGCTGTCTCCTTCCCTTCGCGCCGAGGTGGATGGGGCCTCGCTGGCCCTGAAGGCACGGATTCGACCCTTTGCCGCCGAATTGAGGGGGGAAGGGGAGTTGTCCGTACAGGGCCTCGATCTGACCTACTGGTTATCACCCTGGTCGGTTTCCCCCAGCGCCCTGTCCACGCGCTTTGCCTTCCGGGGGCCCAGTTGGGGCGCGTTGCAGGGTGAATTGAGCGGTCTCCGGTTGAGCGTTCCCCAGGTCGGGGGGACGGTTGCCGGCCTGGAGACCCGGTGGCAGGGGGTGCAACTGAGCGCCCGGCGGGTGGATTATGCCGGAGGACAGGTGAATTTCGGGACGGTTCGTCTGACGGGGCATGACGGGCAGATCCACCCGGTGGGGCTGTCTGAAGCGGCGTTCCCACCCTTGTTGCTGAGTGGGATCGAGGGAACCGTGGAAAAACTGGCCTGGCCCGTCTCGGCGCGGACTCCGCTAGCCCTGTCCCTGGCGTTGCAGGTGGGGGCGCAGGGCCATCTTCAAATGACCGGCCCCGTGGATCTGGCGGCGCATGCGGTGCATCTGACCGTCGCTGCCCGACACCTGGATTTACGGGTCATCCAGCCCTGGCTGGCGCGCTATGCCCAGGTCCGGCTGGAACGCGGGCAGTTATCCCTGGCGGGGGTGCTGGACGGGACTTTCGCTTCGCCACAGACCTGGCAGGGGCGCTATCGAGGGCGGGGTCAGGCCGATGACCTGGCGCTGCGCGAGGGGCGACACGGTCAACTGCTGTGGCGCAGCAAGACCCTGTTCGTGCAGGGGGAGGCCAACCTGAATCCCCTGCGTCTGCGCCTGGACCAGGTGGCGCTCAGCGACTTCTATGCCCGGCTCCACCTGTTGCCGGACGCAACCCTGAACTGGGTGAATTTGCTGAATTCCCCGCCTGTCTCTGCGCCGGAATCCAGGGGCGCTCCGCCCCCCGGGGAGGCGGTTCCGGTCCCGTCCGGGGGGGCGCCGGTGACGGCCCGGGCGGCGGTGGTGATCCGCAAGATCACCTTGCAGGGAGGGACGATCCACTATCGGGACGACTATGTGCATCCCCCCTATGAAGCCAACCTGACCCGTCTGGGCGGGGAGATCGAAGGTCTGTCCTCGGCGGAAAATACCACGGCCCGTCTGGAACTGCGGGGACGCGTTCACGAGGCTCCGCTGCTGATCGAGGGACAGATCAATCCGCTGGCGCAGAACCTGTTTCTGGACATGACCGCCCAGGTGACCGGAATGGATCTGACGCAGTTCAGCCCCTATTCGGGCAAATATGTGGGGTATGATATCGAACGGGGAAAACTGTCCTTCGACGCGCATTATTCGGTTCGCAACCACGACCTGCAAGCCACCAATCATCTGGTCCTGAACGAACTGACTTTCGGGAAACCGGTGGCCAGTCCGGGGATCACCCGCTTTCCCGTGGCCTTGGCCGTTGCCCTGCTGCAGGATCCCCAGGGCAGGATCACGATGAACTTGCCCATTGCCGGATCGCTGGATGATCCCCAGTTTTCAGTGGGGGGGGTCCTGGCGCGCACCCTGGTTCAGGCCCTGGAAAAGGCGGTGGAATCGCCTTTTTCCCGGCTGGGGAAATGGCTCAAGACGCCCGGTTCAGGGCCCAACCAGACCCGCCCGTGACGCCGGCCTCCACCTGGCCGACTGCGGAATATGCCCACTGGCTGGCCGTGGCCTACTTCAATCCTGCGCTGAGGACGCGATCAGAGCACCAGGTGGTGCGTGATGGCGTAATGGATCAACTCGGCGTTGGTGCGCATTTTCATTTTTTCCAGGAGGCGGGCACGGTAGACGCTCACCGTTTTGGCGCTCAGGATCATGGTCTCGGCAATCTCGCTCAGTTTTTTCCCGGAAGCGATCAGACACAGGGTCTGATATTCCCGGTGAGACAGGGTCTGGTGGGGGAGGTCATGGTTCTGATGGGTCAGGTTTTCCGCCAACTGGACGGCCAGTTCGCTGCTGATGTACTTGCGTCCGGTGGAGACCTGGCGAATGGCGATCACCATCTGGCTCAGGGCATCCTGCTTGTTGATGTACCCCGCCGCGCCGGCCTTGAGCGAACGGATGGCGTACTGGTCCTCGGGATACATGCTGAGCATCAGGACGGGCAGGTTGGGTTTGAGGTCCTTGATCTTGATCAGTATGTCGATGCCATGTTCGCCGGGCATGCTGATGTCCAGCAGGACGACGTCATAGGGGTTGTCACGGATCAGTTGCAGGGCCTCCGCACCGTTTTGTGCCTCGGCCACCACTTCCATGTCTTCAGTGTCCCGGAGGAGTTGGATGACTCCCTTGCGAATGATGGCGTGATCGTCCACCACCAGAACTTTTATTTTTTCAGACATAACTCCTTGAGGCCGAAAGTTTGATGGGGTATAGGGGTACCAGAATAAGCGCCTTAAGTATATAAGAAAACCTTAAGATTATGCAAAAAAAGACTGGGCCTGGGCGGGATCGGCACGCTCGGGGGGGAGAGTAAGAAAAATTTCGGTGACGAGCAGGGGAGCTCCCTGACGCACATGCAGGGAACGGCGCGCCCAGGGGGGCAGGTCCAGGGGAAACCGGCGCAGTCGCAGAGACAGTGGATGGTAGCGGGGAAGTTTCCGGAAATGCAGGGGCGTGCGTCGAACCTGGGGATCGGTAAAGAGGTGTTCCCCGAGGGGGCGGGGATCGCGGGCATCGAGGGTGGGCCAGGCGCGTGGCAAATCCTTCAGAGGCAGGAGGCTGCGGGCAAACACCAGGGGCAGGGCTCCCTCGCACAACAGCACTTCACGGCACCAGACCGGTTGGCGGCAGGAGATCCCGAGCAGGCGCGCCTCGTCGGGAAAGGGAAAGCGGGTTCCCGGTTCCAGGATCCTGACCTGGAACCGGGGGCAGACGGTCCTGAGCGCGGCCGTGAGGGAGTCCGGCGTGGTCAGCCAGGATCGATGGGCTCGGCACAGGTTTGAGCGCAAGAGTCGAGCCAACCAGGGGTCCGGGGGCAGGGCGGGGAAATGACCGTGGTTCATGGGCGGATTATCCCACAGACATGCTATGCTCCGCCTGCAGGATGGGCGAGTGGCTCGCCTGGAGGATTTCGTCAGGGAGGGAAAGGCTATGTGGGATGGACCGGTGAACATGGGGTGTGTGGAAATTTCCAGGGCAGGGGGGCCCGAGGTTCTGGTCTGGACCCATCGTCCGGTGCCGCGCCCGGGGTTGGGAGAGGTCCTGATTCGCGTGGAGGCCGCGGGGGTCAATCGCCCGGATTGTTTTCAACGCGCCGGGTTTTATCCCGCGCCGCCCGATGCTTCCGACCTGCCGGGCCTGGAGGTGGCCGGAGAAGTGGTGGCCGTGGGCGAAGGCGTGACCCTGTGGGAGGAAGGCGATCGGGTCTGCGCTCTGCTGGCGGGAGGGGGGTATGCCGAATACTGTGTGGCGCCGGCCCTGACCTGTCTGCCCTGGCCCCGCGACTTCAGCGCAGTCATGGCGGCTGCCCTGCCCGAGACTTTCTTCACCGTCTGGAGCAATGTGTTTGAGCGGGCCGCGCTCAAGCCCGGAGAAACCCTGCTGGTTCAGGGAGGGTCCAGCGGCATCGGGACCACCGCCATCCAGATGGCGCATCATCTGGGACACCGGGTCTTCGTCACGGCGGGGTCGGCTGAAAAATGTGCGGCCTGTGTCGCCCTGGGCGCCGAGCGCGCCATCCATTACAAGGAAGAAGATTTTCTGGAGGTGATCCGGGAAGTCACGCACGGCAGGGGGGTCGATGTCATTCTCGACATGGTGGGGGGAGATTATCTGCCCCGGGAAATCAAGGCCCTGGCAGAGGATGGCCGGCTGGTGCTGATCGCTTTCCTGCGGGGTTCCAAGGGGCAACTGGATCTGGCCGACCTGATGCGCCGGCGTCTGACGGTCACGGGGTCCACCCTGCGTTCCCGTTCCACCGGATTCAAGGGCGAGATTGCCCAACGGCTCCAGGAACGCATCTGGCCGCTGCTGGACCAGAAACTCATCCAGCCGGTGATCTACCGGACCTTCCCGCTGCAACACGCGGCCCAGGCCCATGAACTGATGGAATCCAGCGCCCATACCGGCAAGATCGTCCTGACCGTGGAAACCGCCTGATCCTGGCATGGACATGACGTTCTGGCTGGCCCTGGGACAGATCATCGTCATCAACCTGATCCTGAGCGGAGATAATGCGGCGGTCATCGCCCTGGCGGCCCACCGGCTCGAGCCAGCCCAGCGGGGCATCGCTCTGTGGTGGGGCAGCCTGGGCGCGGTGGGGCTGCGCATCGGCTTGACCTTTTTGGCCGCTTCCCTGCTTGCCTGGCCGGGGATTCAACTGCTGGGCGGCGCGGTGCTGCTCTGGGTGGCCTACGGGTTGGGGGCGCCGGAAGAGGCGCCGGTTGCCGGCGATACGCCGGTGGAAGGACGCTGGCGGGCCATTCGCACCATCCTGGTGGCCGACCTGTTCATGAGTCTGGATAATGTGCTTTCTCTGGCGGGCGTGGCGCGCGGCGATCATCTGCTGCTCGTGCTGGGCCTGCTGACCAGTTTGCCCCTGGTGGTGGTGGGCAGTTCCCTGCTGCTGCGCCTTTTCGAACGATTTCCCTGGATGGTGGTGCTGGGTGCCGTCCTGCTCGCCCAGGTCGGCGGGGAGATGCTGGCCAGCGACAGCCTCTGGCAGCGGCTGTCCTGGGGGCACTGGCCCCATGCGCCGCTGCTTTTCTCACTCTTCTGTGCGGGTCTGGTGGGGATTCTGCGCCTGCGTTCCTGAATGGGGGCCGCAAGGATTTGCTAGAATGGTCCTTTTGATGATTTTTTCATCAGGTTCTGGAGGTTAGGGATGTCCTTCGATTCTTCCGCGATGCCCTGGGTGCGGATGCCGACGGTTTATGGCGAATTCAGTGCCCGGGTGTTCTCCGTGCGGGACGAGGAACATCTGGTGCTCAGACGGGGGGATCCGGCCACCCCCGGCGTGCTGGTGCGGATCCACTCCGAGTGCCTGACCGGGGATGCCCTCTTCTCCCGGCGCTGCGACTGTGGCCCCCAGTTGGCGCGCTCCCTGGAATTGCTGGGGCAGGCCCGGGCCGGGGTGCTCGTGTACCTGCGCGGACAGGAAGGGCGCGGGATCGGGTTGCGGGCCAAACTGGCGGCCTATGCCTTGCAGGATCAGGGGCTGGATACGGTGGATGCCAACCTGCACCTGGGACTTCCCGTGGATGCCCGCAGTTATGAAGGCGTGGTGGAGATATTGACCACCCTGGGGGTGCGTCGACTGCGTTTGTTGACCAACAATCCGGACAAGATCCGCCAGCTGGAACAGCCTCCGCTGGAAATCGTGGAACGGGTGGCCCTGCAGGTGGCGGTGGACGAAGAACACCGCACCTACCTGGAAACCAAGCGCCAGCGCCTGGGACATTGGCTCGATCTCTAGAATCAGAGGGGCATGAGCAGGCACACGGCCTGCGCCGCGACGCCTTCGCCCCGTCCGGTAAACCCCAGTTTTTCAGTGGTGGTGGCTTTCAGGTTGAGTTGGCCGCGGGGCGTTTCCAGGTCGGCGGCCAGGTGGTCCAGCATCTGTGCCAGATAGGGGGCGACCTTGGGCGCCTGCAGGATCAGCGTGGCGTCCAGATTGCCCAGACGATAGCCCCGTTCCTTGACGCGCCGGTAAACGTGACGGAGCAGGACACGGCTGTCGGCGTTTTTCCAGCCTGGGTCGCTGTCCGGAAAATGATGTCCGATATCGCCCAGCCCCGCAGCCCCCAGCAAGGCGTCGCAAATGGCGTGCAGCAGGACATCCGCATCGGAGTGTCCCTCCAGACCCAGTTCGAAGGGGAGGGTCACGCCGCCCAGGATGAGTGGACGTCCGGGCACCAGCGCGTGTACGTCAAATCCCTGACCGATGCGCATCGCGAACCTCCAGGATGGCCTGGGCCAATTTCAGGTCGGCGGGCCAGGTGATCTTCAGATTGGTGGTTTCACCCATCACCAGACGGGGCGCGTATCCCGAGGCCTCCAGCGCGGAGGATTCGTCGGTGGCGGCGGGGTGCGCGCGCAGGGCTTCGAGCAGACTCCCCAGACGAAACATCTGGGGAGTCTGGGCTGCCCACAGTCCGGTGCGATCCAGGGTGGTTGCCACGCAGGTCTGGTCGTTCTGGCGCTTGAGGGTATCGCTCAGGGGCACGGCCAACAGTCCGCCCAGCGGGTCGTCCTGCAGGGTCTGGATCAACCGGTCGAGAGCGCTGCGGGACAGGCAGGGGCGCGCGGCATCGTGGACCAGCACCCAGGTGTCGGGCGCGTGCAGGGGCTGGAGGGCTTGAAGGGCGTTGAGCACGGTCTGGGCCCGGGTGGGGCCGGCGCAGGCCAGGGGCTGGATCCGTGCGGAAGCGAAGGGCCAGGCCAGGCCGAGGGCTTCGGGCAAGGCGGAGAGCACGGGGTAAATCTTGAAAATGTGTGGGTGTGCCTCAAAAATACGGAGTGTATGATGCAGGAGGGGAACCCCCCCGAGCAGGGAGAACTGCTTTGGAACCGGACCGCCAAACCGGCTTCCCGAGCCGCCGGCAGGGATAATCACCACGCAAGGAGACATGATCGATCTTGAAAAAGGACAACACGGAATGGTAACACAAGCCCGGGTGATGACCCTGGGTCAGTGGCTGGGCGCGCGCCTGTGGCGTCGTCCCGAGCGGCTTCTGCTGTTGGTCCTGCTGGTGCTGGGTGGGGGGGTATGGTTGCGCCATAGCGAGCATCCGCCCGACCCTGGGGAACAGGCGCTGGAAGATGCGCCGGTGCTTCCCCCGGTGACGGCCCTGAGCGCCTTGCCCGAATTGGTGGTGGCCACCCGTCGGGCGCCCGGCAGTTACTGGACGGAGCCGGACGGACGGACGCTGGGCATCGAGCATGATCTGGCCCTCGGGTTGGGGGCGTTTCTGGGCAAACCGGTGCATTTTCTGGTGCTCGATGATCAGGAGCAGGTCGTGCGCGCATTGCGCACGGGCAAGGCCCATTTCGCGGCCATGCCCGAAGGGGGAAAGGAGTCCGCCGAACTGGGCTTCATGTTCACCCCGCCTTACTACCACAGTCGTTTTCAGGTCGTCTTCAATGCGTTGCGCCAGTCTGCGCCGCACGCGCTGGCCGATCTCGCGAAGGAGCCGCTGACCCTGATTCACGACCTGCAAATGGAAACCCAGTTGCAAAACCTGCGCACCCAGGTTCCTGCCCTGCGTTGGAAATGGGCCCCCCGAGGCCTGCGCGAAGAGGACTTGCTGCGTCAGGTGTATGAGGGGCAGGTGGTGTATGCCGTGGGGGCTTCGGAGGAGATTGCCCTGGCCCAGAATGACTACCCCGACCTGGCGGTGGCTTTTGACATCGGGCGGGAAACGCCTCTGGCGTGGGCTTTTCCCGTCGGGTCCTCGCTGTTGTACGAGGCGGCCCTGCATTTCATGGAGGGGTTCCGGAACAGCGGAGGGCTGGCTCAGGTGGTGGAACGTTATTACGGATCGGTGGGCGCCCTGTCCCATGACGATGCCCTGGAATTTTTACAGAAACGGGTGATCCGTCTGCCCGGCCTGAGCCCGGTATTCCGGGCGGCAGAACGTCTGTCGGGACTGGACTGGCGTTTGCTGGCGGCCCTGTCCTTTCAGGAATCGCGCTGGAACAATCAGGCCGTATCCCCCACCGGAGTGCGGGGATTGATGATGCTCACGGCGGATACGGCCGATCGTCTGGGCGTGAAGGATCGGCTCGACCCGAACCAGGCAGTGCCTGCCGCTGCGCTCTATCTGGCGCAAATCCGCAACGAACTTCCGCTTTCGATCGGGGAACCGGACCGGACCTGGATCGCCCTGGCGGCCTACAACGTGGGCTTGGCGCATGTGGAGGATGCCCGCCGGCTGGCGCGGCAGCGGGGACTGGATGACCGGACCTGGAACGCTCTGCGCCAGACCTTGCCGCTACTGGCGGAAGCGCGCTATTACGAGCAGGTGCGGCACGGGTTTGCACGGGGCGGAGAGCCCGTGCGTCTGGTGGAGAACGTACGGGGCTACTACGACGTCCTCGTGCACTTCGAGTCGAAGTCGCGCGCCTTTCCTGTCGGGGAAAGTCACGGGCCGATCAGTTCCTCGCCGCCCATGTAGGGGCGCAGTACCGTCGGGATGCGTACGGCCCCGCTGGCGGTCTGGTAGTTTTCCAGGACGGCGACCAGGGCGCGTCCCACGGCAACGCCCGAACCGTTCAGGGTGTGGACCAGTTCCGTGCGCCCCGCCTGATTGCGGAAACGGGCTTGCATGCGGCGTGCCTGATAAGCCTCGCAGTTGCTGCAGGAAGAGATTTCACGGTAGGTCTGCTGCGCCGGCAACCAGACTTCGAGGTCATAGGTCTTGCTGGAGCCGGCACCCATGTCGCCGGTGCACAGGGCGATGACCCGGTAGGGCAGTTCGAGCAGTTGAAGGATGCGCTCGGCATGCCCCGTCAGCTCTTCGAGGGCCTCGTAGGAACGGTCGGGATGGACGATCTGGACCAGTTCCACCTTGTCGAACTGATGCTGGCGAATCAGACCGCGAACATCCTTGCCATAGGCTCCGGCCTCGGAACGAAAACAGGGGGTGTGGGCGGTGAGGCGCAGGGGCAGGTCAGTCTCCCTGAGAATCTCGTCGCGCACCAGATTGGTGAGCGGGACCTCGGCCGTGGGGATCAGGTAGTGGGTTTCCTGTTCGCCGCGCGGGACCGCGAACAGATCGGCCTCGAAGCGGGGCAGTTGACCGGTGCCGCGCAGCGTTTCGGCATTCACCAGATAGGGGACATAGGCTTCCAGATAACCATGGGCCCGGGTATGGGTGTCGAGCATGAACTGGGCCAGGGCCCGGTGCAGGCGTGCCAGGCCGCCCTTGAGGACCGAGAAGCGGGCTCCGGACAGTTTGCTGGAGGCCTTGAAATCGAGCAACCCCAGGGTTTCGCCAAGATCCACGTGGTCGCGCACCGGAAAATCGAAGACGGGAGGGGTACCCACCCGGCGCAATTCCACGTTGTCCTGCTCGTCACGGCCCACGGGAACGGACTCGTGGGGCAGGTTGGGCAGCATCAGGAGCAGGGCTTCCAGGCGCTTCTGCAGGTCGACCAGACGGGCCTCCAGTTCGCCCAACTGCTGGTTGACGGCCGCCGCCTGCTCCAGAGCGTCCGTGGCATCCTCCTGGCGCGCCTTGCATTGACCGATGTGTTTGGCCAGTTGGTTGCGTTCGGACTGGAGGGCCTGGGTGCGAACCTGAACCTCTTTCCGCTCGCTTTCCAGCGCCTGAAACTGGGCGGGGTCGAAGGGGTAGCCGCGCGTCCCCAGCCTTTCGGTGACTCGCTCCAGATCGTTGCGCAACCATTGAATGTCCAGCATGTAAAGTCTCCTGTGACTTAGTTGAGGGCCTGACGCCGTTCCCGCAAAGCCTGGGCCAGGGTGCCGCTGTCGGTGTACTCCAGTTCGCCGCCCACCGGGACGCCCCGGGCCAGACGGGACAGGCGCAGTCCGAGCGGGCGCAGCAGGGTGGCGATGGCGTGGGCGGTGGCTTCCCCTTCTGCCGTCAGATTGGTCGCCAGGATCACTTCTTCCAGGGGGGAACCCTGAATGCGCGTCACCAGGCGAGGGAGGTAAATATCCTGCGGTCCGATTCCGTCCAGCGGGGAAAGGTGTCCCATGAGCACGAAATAATGGCCCTGATAGGCCAGGGTCTGTTCCATCATCAGGAGATCGGTGGGCGTTTCCACCACGCACAACAGGTGCGGATCGCGGGACTCGTCCTGACACAGTTCGCAGACCGGCGTGGTGGAATAATTGTTGCAGTGGCTGCATTGGATGACCCGGTCCAGGGTATGCACCAGGGCGGCCAGCAACTGCTCGGCGCCGCTGCGCTGGCGCTGGAGCAACTGGTAGGCCATGCGCTGCGCCGTCCTGGGTCCGACGCCGGGCAATACGCGCAGGGCATCGATGAGCCGGGACAGGGGGTGGGCGCGGGACATGGACGGTCAGAAGGGCAATTTCATACCTGGAGGCAGGCCCATGCCCCCGGTCAGTCCGGACATGTGTTGCTGGGACACCTCGTCGATTTTCCGGTGCAGGTCCTTGAGTGCCACCAGCAGCAGGTCTTCCAGCATTTCCCGGTCACCCATCAGGCTTTCGTGGATACTGACCTGGCGGACTTCGTGGGTACAGGTGCCGCGGATCCGGAGGGCGCCCGCACCGGCGCTGCCTTCCACCTCGATCTGGGCCAGGGTGTCCTGGGCACGGCGCAGGTTCTCCTGTACCTTCTGGGCCTGTTTCATCAGCCCGGCGAGTCCACCTTTCATCATGATTTTTCTCCTTGGGGAAGCGGTTTGACGCTGGATTCTACCAGCGCCCCCCCCAGTTCGTCACGAACCGCCTGAACGAAAGGATCCCGGGTCAGGGTCTGAAGGGCTTGCTGGTGGGCCTGGGCCTGGGTTCGGTCTTCCTGTTGGGCGACGCTGGTGCCTTCCTCCTCGCCCAACTCGATGGACAGGTTCAGGTCGCAATCCAGCACGCTTTCCAGACCGGTACGCAACTTCTCCTGGTACGGCAGCAGATGGGCGAATTTATGCGCCAGACGCAGGTGGATCTGGTGCTGGGTCATGCCCAACCATTCCACGTGGCGGGCCAGTTCATGGGTCATGCCCATCAGTTGCAGGCGCTCCACCAGGCCGGCCCAGTCGTCGATGGCGGGGGGGAGGTGGGCGCGTTGCGGGGGGGCAGGGGCGGGTGCAGGCGCGGGCGCCAGATTCGGCAAGGGAGGGGCGGAAGGAGGCGGCGGGGCAGGGAGCGGTCCGGGCGGTCCGGGTTGAAAGGCCAGGAGGCGCAGCAATGCCATGCGAAATCCGGCGCGTTCATCGGGCGCAAAGGGCAGGTCGCGGCGTGCCTGCACGGTGATCTGGTACAGCAATTGCAGGGTGGCGGCAGGCCAGCGTGCCTGCCAGGCCCCCAGTTCCCGGGCACTGTCCTGCAGGGCCGGCGCGTTGGGAATGGCCTGCAGGAGCGCCAGATCATGAAACAGGACGGCCAGTTCCTGCAGGGCGTGGTCGAAGGACAGGCTATGTTCGGCCAGGGTGTCGGCGCAGGCGATCAGGGTTTCTCCATCCCCCTCGGCCAGCGCGCGCACCAGATCGAGCAGGGCGCTGCGCTCGAGGGTGCCGAGCATGGCCCGGACCGGCTCCTGGCGCACTTCGCCGCCGCCGAAGGCAAGGGCCTGGTCGAGCAGGCTCAGGGCATCGCGCAGGCTGCCCTGGGCGGCGGCGGCCAGCAAGGGCAGGGCCGAAGCCTCGAAGGGCAACTGTTCCTGTTCGAGCACGTGGCGCAGGCGGTCCGCGATCTGGGCGGGCGGCAAGGGGCGCAGGGAAAATTGCAGACAGCGGGAAAGCACCGTGACGGGGACTTTCTGGGGGTCGGTGGTGGCCAGAATGAACTTGACGTGGGGAGGGGGCTCTTCCAGGGTTTTGAGCATGGCGTTGAAGGCCGAACGGGACAGCATGTGGACCTCGTCGATGAGGTACACCTTGAAACGGCCCGCCACGGGCAGGTACTGGGTGTTCTCCAGCAATTCGCGCATTTCCTCGACGCGGGTATTGGTGGCGGCATCCACTTCCAGCAGGTCGGGAAAACGCCCCTGCTCGATGCCGATGCATGCCGGACAGTGCCCGCAGGGAACGTCGGTGGGGCCCTGTTCACAGTTGAGCCCCCGGGCCATGAGGCGTGCCAGGGTGGTTTTTCCGACGCCGCGGGTTCCCGTGAGCAGATAAGCCTGATGCAGGCGTCCGCTCCGGAGGGCATGCCTCAGGGCCTGTACGATCGTCTCCTGCCCCACCATGTCGTCGAAGGTGCGGGGACGCCACTTGCGCGCCAGCACCTGGGAGGAGGGGGGCGTGTTCACTTCAGAACCAGTGGGACACGCGCAGTTGCAGGAAATTGATGCCGGGGTTCGGGTTTTGTATGCCGGCATTGGACAGGTGCTGAAGCCGCATCATGACATCCCAGTCATGTTGGGGCCCCAGGGTGAGGCCGGCGCCGATGTGGTCGCCGAACTGGAAGTAGGTGGTCATGTCGTGTCCCGCATAGAGGTCGTGCTGGCTGAGGTAATGGACGCCAACCCCGGCTTCCAGGAAGGGGATGCAATCGCCCGAGGGGGTGGTGGGCGCGTAGCGGAACACGGGCGTGATGCCATAGTCGTTGACTTCATGATTTCCGCCCGAGGCGGCATGGGGCGTCCAGCGTCCCACGCTGGCATCCCAGTAGCCGCTCAGCGCCCAGGTCTGGTCGCTGAACCAGCGGGTGCCCCAGGAGCGGGAAAAGGAAATCCGTTCCATTTCCGTATGGTAACCGTAACCGGCCTCCAGCGAGACGGCATCCCGTATGGGCACGGAGACCGGGGATTCCCAGGGGGATGGGGGTGGGGAAGGGTCCTGGGCGGCTGGCGCAGGAAAGGATACGACCAACGGAAAGCCCGCCGCGATCAATGAAGGCAGGCAGCGCGAAAAGAAACGCGTCATCGGAAAACTCGTCGACAAGGTAAAAAAAGATCGGTGAGGTGGCGAGCCCGACCCCCGGCACTTGCAGGATTCGGCTGTGGCTGCTTCCTTCCGGACCTGACCCGATTCACCGCTCTGCAATGCGGGGAGACCCGCCAGAGGCCTATGATCCTCCAGAATGCGGAAAAATTCAAGGGGGGGAGCGAAGCTTTTCATTCGGGCGGCTCTTCAGTAGGGAAAGATCGCCTCGGGTTTGATCTTCAGGATCTCCCGTTTGAAGTCCTGCTGGATGCGTGCCAGGGCCGCGGCATCTTCCGCCTCGAAACGCAGGACGATCACCGGGGTGGTGTTGCTGGAACGTGCCAGGCCAAAGCCGTCGGCATACTCGATACGAAGTCCGTCCAGGGTGATGCGTTCCTGTGCGTCAGGAAAATCCCCGTCTTCCTGGAGGGTTGCGATGATGCGAAAATTCTCGCCCTCCTGCAGGCGAATCTGCAGTTCCGGCGTCGCGACGGCATCGGGCAGGGCATCGAGAACCGCGCCCGGGTCGCTGAACCGGCTCAGGATTTCGAGCAGGCGGGCGCCGGCATACAGGCCGTCGTCGAATCCGAACCAGCGTTCCTTGAAGAAAGTATGGCCGCTCATCTCGCCTGCCAGCAATGCGCCGGTTTCCTTCATCTTGGTTTTGATCAGGGAATGGCCGGTCTTCCAGAGGAGGGGTTTCCCGCCGCAGGAACGAATCCAGGAAAACAGGTTGCGGGTGCATTTCACGTCGAAGATGATTTCGGCCCCCGGATTGCGGGACAGGACATCCTCTGCAAAGAGCATCAACTGGCGGTCGGGGTAGATGATATGACCTTCCCGCGTGACCACGCCCAGACGGTCCCCATCGCCGTCAAAGGCCAATCCCAGTTCGCCCCGTCCCTGGTTCAGGGCCAGGATGAGGTCCTGCAGATTTTCGGGTTGGGAGGGGTCCGGGTGGTGATTGGGGAAATGGCCATCCACGTCGCAGAACAGTTCCACCACGGTACAGCCCATACGCCGGTAGAGTTCGGGGCCAAAACGTCCGGGGATCCCGTTTCCGCTGTCCACCACGATTTTCATGGGGCGGGCCAGGCGCACCGTGTCCGTGATCTGTCTCAGGTAGTCCTCGCTGATATCGAGGGATTCCAGCGTTCCCGAGCCGGACACCAGGCGCTGCCGGCACAGCCGTTCGTGGAGGGACAGGATCGTGGAGCCGGACAGGGTTTCTCCGCCCAGCATCATCTTGAGCCCGTTGTATTCGGGGGGGTTATGGGAGCCGGTGACCATGATCCCGGAACCATGGGTACGCGTATGAGCCGCGTAGTACAACATGGGGGTTGCGACCATGCCCACATCCACGACCCTCAAACCGGTGCTTTTCAGGCCCTGGGCCAGCGCATCGCTCAAGGTCGGTCCGGAGAGACGTCCGTCACGCCCGATGGAGATGCTGGTCAGTCCCCGTTCCCGGGCCTCGGAGCCGATGGCCCGGCCGATGGCGGTGACGCCTGCAACAGTCAGGGTCTGATCGACGATACCCCGGATGTCGTAGGCCTTGAATATCTCTTTGGGTGGGCGCATGGCGGGTCCTTGCGGGAGGGGAAAGGGTTATTCTGAAGGATTGTGACCGTTCTGTGAAGGGGGCAGAAAACGCCCCAGATAATCCAGCAGGTGGGCAGGCATCCAGTCGGCCCTGGGCGGCAGGATCCCGGAGATGAATCCCACATGTCCTCCCTGGTCCTGGAGATCCAGCGTGACGCCCGGCGGCAGGACCTGGCGGGAGGGCAGCGCGCAGGGGGGCATGAAGGGGTCGTCCCGCGCCTGCAGAAGCAGCGTGGGGCGACGGATATGGGGCAGCAGCGGCAGGCAACTGCTGCGTTCCCAATACTCGCTGGCATCGCGAAAGCCGTGCAGGGGCGCCATGCAATGGTCATCGAACTGGCGCAGGGTACGCGCCGCCAGGGTGGCTTCGAGGTCGAATGAGCCGGGGAATTGCGCGTGCTTGGCCCGTGCCTTGGCTTTCAGGGTGGTCAGGAAATGAAGGCCGTAGAACCGGTTCAGGCCCCGGGTCAAATGGTCGCCCACGGCGGTCAGGTCGAAGGGGGTGGCCACGGCCACGCAGCGGTCGATCCATTGTCCGGCATCCTCGCCCTGTTCCCCCAGCCATTTGAGGAGCATGTTGCCCCCCAGGGAGAACCCGACGGCGTGACGCAGCACATGCGGGTATTCGGCCTGGACGCGCCGGAGGATCCAGTGGATTTCCGGGCTGTCCCCGGCGTGGTAGAGACGGGGGCGGAGATTGAGGCGCGAGCCGCAGGCCCGGAAGTGGGGGGCCACCACGCTCCATCCGAGGGCCTGGGCGGCATTGGCCAGGGCGCGGATGTAGGGCGATTCCGCGCTCCCTTCCAGACCATGGAAGAGGGTCAGGACGGGCCGGTCCGAGGCGCCGGCCAGGCGCTCGACCTGGAGGATATCCCCGTCCGGGCTGGCCCAGATTTCCTGCCGCCAGAGAGGGCGCGGGACCGGGATCCAGCGCGCCCCGCCGATGGTCTGGAGATGGGGGTTGCGGAGCCAGAAGGAAGGGGAAAAGGGGGGAGGCGGGAACGGGACGGGAGGGGGACGCAACATGACGACCTGGGGCACGTAATGAAAACCCTTCGAGTATACGCGCTGACAACCGGCGAAAGGGAAGGAATTGGGGTAAAGTGCGCGGATGTCCCGTCCTACCTCCATTCATGTCAACCTGGAACGTCTGCGCGAAAACTTTCAAGGCGCACGACGCCTTCATGGCGGGGCCCTGCTGGCGGTGGTCAAGGCCAACGCCTACGGGCATGGCGCGGTGGTTTGCGCCCGGGCCCTGGCCCCCCAGGCGGAGGGGTTTGCGGTGGCGACCCTGGAAGAGGGTGCGGAACTGCGCACGGCAGGCATCACGCAGCCCATCGTCCTGCTGGAAGGCATTTTTTCTTCCACGGATCTGGGCCAGGTCCAGCATCAGGCCCTGACGGCCGTTCTGCATCAACCCTGGCAGGTGCAACTCCTGCTGGGGCAGTCAGTTCCCCCGGCAGGCGGGTTCTGGCTCAAGTTCGACAGCGGGATGCACCGTCTGGGTCTGGATGCATCCGAACTGCGTTGGGCGGTGGACCAGTTGCGGCGCAAATTTCCCGGGGTCACGGTCACGGTCATGACCCATTTTGCCCATGCCGACGGGGTGAATCCCGGAGCGCTGGATCCGGCCCTGACCCTTTTTCGTCAGGCGATCCAGGGGCTTTCGGTCCGAACCAGCCTGGCCAATTCCGGGGCCATTCTGGGGTATCCGGAAGCGCGGGGCGATTGGGGTCGCCCCGGACTGATGCTCTATGGTCTCGATCCTGCCGCTCCCGGGCAGCCGGTGCGTGCCGGGCTTCGTCCCGTCATGTCCCTGCGTTCCCGGATCATGGTCGAGCGCTGGATCAAAACGGGCGACAGCGTGGGCTATGGTGGACTGTTTCAGGCGCGTCGCCCGGTCCGCATCGGGGTCATCCCCTGCGGCTATGCCGATGGTTATCCCCGTACGGCCCCCCAGGGGACATGGGTGAGCGCCGGGGAAGATTTCGTGCCCCTGGCGGGACGGGTGTCCATGGACATGCTCACCGTGGACCTGACCGATGCCCCCCGGGTGACGGTGGGCACGGAAGTGGAACTGTGGGGAGATCGGGTTTCGGTCAGTACCCTGGCCCACTGTTGCGGCACGCTGGCCTACGAACTGGTGTGCGGGGTGCAACGGGCAGCGCGTTGCACGGTGGGTTGACCGTTCCGGAATAGGGGAATTCCAGGTCGTTTCTCCGCAGGTCTGGTGGAGGGGGCTGCCCTATGATGGGGGCATGTGGAACGAACCTTCCTATCTCGAATCCCTGCTGGATGACGCCCTGGGCGACCTCTCCCGGTTGCTGGACGAGGCGGACGTCCGCGAGGTGATGGTGAATGCCCCGGATGACGTCTGGGTGGAACGGGCCGGGCGCCTGGAGCCGGTTTCCCTGAACTTCAGCGCAGCGGCCACGCGTACCGTGATCCAGGTGCTGGCGGCCCTGTCCGCCCGCACGGCGGGTTTCGAACAGACGCGCCCCCTGCTCGATCTGGGTTTCCGCGATTGGCGTGTTTCTGCCGTGCTTCCCCCGGTGGCGGTACGGGGTCCCACGCTCTGCCTGCGCAAGCATGGAGGAAGAATTTTTCCTCTCCAGCAGTTTACGGACGGGGCTTCCGTCGGCAGCGAAACGATTCCCCCGGCTTTCGATGCTCCCCATCGACCCGACCTCCATGACCAACTGCTGCACTGGATCCGGGACAGAAAAAATCTGCTGGTCAGCGGCGGGACCGGAACCGGAAAAACCGCCCTGCTCAATGCCCTGATTGCCCAGATTCCGGAAACCCAGCGCCTGGTGGTGATCGAGGACACACGGGAACTCCGGGTGGAGCATCCCAACCGGGTGATTTTCGAGGCCCATCCTGCCGCGGGCGTCACCCTGCGCGATCTGGTGCGCCAGGCGCTGCGTTTTCGCCCGGACCGGATCATCATCGGCGAAGTGCGGGGGGCGGAGGCCTTCGATCTGTTACAGGCAATGAATACGGGGCATGAGGGGTGTCTGGGCACGCTCCACGCCAACAGCGCCGGGGAAGCACTGCATCGTCTCGTCCAGCTGGTCTTGCAGGCGGGCATGGGCTGGACGGAAGAGTCGATTGCACGACAGGTTGGGCGCACCATCGGGGGCATCATCCAGTTGGGGCGGGTGGAGGGACGGCGGCGGGTCGATCACATTCAACGAGTGGGAGGGTAGGCGCATGGGCAATATCGGGATTACCCCCAAGGGGGCGAAAAATCGGCGGGTGAGGGGGTATGTTCAGGGGGTGTTCTGCGGGCTTCTGTGCGCGGCTCCCCTGGCCATGGCGATGTATACCCCGATGCCCTGGGAGGGCCCCATCTGCATGGTGGCCAGCAGTTTGAAAGGGCAGGTGGCGGTGGTGTTGTCGGTCGTGGCCACCATCATGATCGGGATCATGTTCATGTATGCGGAAACGGGCGGCGTGGTGGCGCGCATTGCCAGCTGGTTGCTGGGCATGTCCTGTGCGCTCTCCGTGGTGAGCATCATCACGGCCCTGTTCCCCGGGGTGGTGATGCCCGGATGTCTGTGATGAGCACGCCTCGCCGTCGGTCCCCCTGCCACCGGTGTTTGTGGGAACCCCTGCTGATCGGGGGGGTGGAAAAACCGTTTGCCATCGTCAACGCCACCCTGGCCATCGCGCTGGTGGGAGATCTGCATTTTTACGGGTGGTTGCTCGTGGCGGTGCTTTTTCATGGCGTGATGCGCCACCTGACGGCCAGTGATCCCTTTCTGCGCCAGATCTATGCCCGTTACAACTGGCAGGCCGACCGGTATGTGCCCTGGCCCCCGGTGTCCGCCCTTCGGGGAAGGCGCCCGGCGGGTTGGGGCAGGGGCCTGTCATGTTGAACGTGGGGTCACCCCCCGGAAAAAACCGGGAGCGGGGCCTGGCCGAGATCCTGCCCTGGCTGATCCAGCTTTCCCCCGGGGTGGTGCTGAACAAGGACGGCGGGTTCCTGGCCTGTTTTTCCCTGCGCGGGTTATGCGCGGAAAATCATGACCCCCAGGTCCTCGATCAGGCCGTGGAGGATCTGGAGCAGGCCCTCCACGGCCTGGAAGGTCGCTGTACCCTCTGGTGCACGGTGCTGCGGCGCCCGGTGGTGCCGTTTCAGCCCGGTTGCTTCAGCCACGAGGCCAGCCGGTGCATCGACAGGATTTACGGGGAAGGACTGGCCCGCCACCGGCATCTGGCGAATCGTCACTACCTGTCCGTGTTGTGGGCCGCCCCGAAAACGGGGGCATCGCTCCTGCACAAGGCGTACCTCTGGGTCCGAAGTCTGGGGTATGGTCCGGTCCGAACCCGGGCCTGGGAACAGGTGCAACAGCGCCAGAAACAGTTCGAGGAAATCCTCACCCAGTTCATGCAGGCGGTTCCGGCACTGGGCGCGCAGCGTCTGGAAGGCACGGCCCTGCTGCAGTTTCTGCAGGAAATGTGCAGTCCTTCCGTGCCCGGCGACCTGCCCCTGGCGTTCCCGCAGGAGGCTTATCTGGATGGGGCCCTGGGGGAGGACGAGGTGGTGGTGGGCGCGGACCATCTGCGCTGCACCGGCATCCACGGCGTGCGCTATGGTGCCGCCCTGACCCTCAAGGCCTGGCCCGATCACACGTTTCCGGGCATGTTGGACAGTCTTCTGGAAGTGCCGGCCAGTCTGACCCTGTCCCAGGTTTTTCGTCTGGTGGACCAGGCCCAGGCCCAGCGCCACATCAAGAATGTCCAGCGGTTCCACCTCAATCTCCAGAAATCGCTCTTCAGTTACGTGCGGGAAGCCCTGTCCGGCGAGGAGAGTGTGGTGCGCGATACCGGTCGGGCGGTTTCGGCCGCCGAGGCGCGCCAGGCACTGACGGATATGACGGCCCAACGCCGTCTCTACGGCTATGTGAATGTGACCCTCCTGGTCTGGAGTCCCACCCTCGACAGCCTGGACGAGGCCGTTACCCAGGTGGCCCAGGCCATTCGTGGGGAAGGATTTCTGGTTCTGCGCGAGCGGCTCCATCTCAATTCGGCCTGGTCCGGCACCTTGCCCGGACAGTGGGGCGAACTGGTGCGCTGGCATTTCATCAGCAGCAGCAACTGGGCGGATCTGTTCGCCTTGCGGACCGTGCCCGGAGGACAACGGGAGAATCCCTATCTGACCCGGCAGCGGGGGGTGTTTTCTCCCGCCCTGACGGTATTCCGCACACGCTTCGGCAGTCCCTATGCGTTCAACCTGCACCAGCAGGACCTGGCCCATACGTTCGTGGTGGGACCTTCCCGGGCGGGCAAGTCGGTCTGGGTCAACTTCGTGATCAGCCAGTTCCAGAGGTATGCGCCGGTGCATACGGTCATCTTCGACAAGGATCGCTCCTGTCGCATTCCCGTCCTGCTGCAGGGCGGGCGCTGTTTCGAGGTGGCCCGGCAGGGGATGAGACTGAACCCCCTGAAAGAGATCCGGGATCCGGCGGAGCGGCTCTGGTTGCTGGGCTGGCTGGAGGGGTTGCTGGGTGCGCGCGGGCATTCCCTGAGTTCCCCGGAACAACAGGGCCTGCGTCAGGCACTGGAAGACCTCAGCCTCCGGGCCCCGGAACTGCATCGTCTGCGCAGTCTCGCCGGGCTTCTTCCCCGCCTTCTGGTGGAGGAACTGGAGCCCTGGCTGGGGGGCGGGCAATGGGGCGGGTATTTCGACCATGCGGAGGACGACCTGCAGTGGGCCTCCCTGACCTGCTTCGAGATGGGGGAAGTGTTGCGCCATCCCGTGCTGGCCCGCGCCTTTCTGGATTACGCCTTTCATCGCATCGATCAGCGCCTCGCCCAGCATTCGGGCATTCCCACCCTGATCTACATCGAGGAAGCCTGGTTCATGCTGGCAGACCCGTTTTTTGCCGGGCGCATCCGTGACTGGCTGAAAACCCTGCCCAAAAAAATGGGCTTTGTCATTCTGGCCACCCAGTCTCTGGACGACCTGTCCGGATCGCAGATTTTTGCAACTCTGGCCGACAATGTCCCGACCCGCATCTTCCTGCCCAATGCCCAGGCCCGGGTGCACCGGGAACTGTATCGGAACCAGTTCGGCTTGCTCGAGAGTCAGATCGACCTGTTGGCCCGGGCTCGCCCCAAGCGTCATTACCTGCTTCACACCCCCGGGGAATGTGTTCTGCTCGAGGCAACCTTCGAAGCGGACCTGCTGGCGTGGCTACGTTCCGATGTCCAGGCCCAGCGTCTCTTCGACCGGCATGTACGGATCGGGGCGCGGGGAGTGGAAGGGCGGGAAGCGTATTTTCAGGCGCTGGCACAGGAAGAAGAGGGAGTGAAGAATTCATGAGGGGATGGATGACAGGAATGGTGGGGCTGCTCTGGACGGGCTCGCTCCAGGCCATGGGGATGGTGGTCTACGACCCCATCAACCATATCGAAACGGCTCTGACCGCCGCCAACGCCGTGCAGCAAACGGCCCAGCAGGTCCAGGCGTACCTGATACAACTGCAGCAATTCGGGGCGCAAATGCAGAATCTGCAAACCCTGCCCCAGGCCGTGCTGGCGCAGGTCCTGTTGCCCTATACCCAGCAGAGCGCGATGGCCCAGACCCTGGTCCAGACCCTGGCCGTCACGGGGCAGCAGATCACGACCCTGCAACAGACCCTGCTCGATCAGTCCCGCCAGATGAACGCGCTCCAGTTGACGCCCCAGGACTATCTGGCGCGCGAAATCCAGTGGTCCCAGACCCAGGGGAACGGACTGGGGGCAACCCTGCAGGGCGAAGTGGGGGTCCTGCAGGGACTGTCCGGTTCCTATGCTCAACTGCAGCAATTGCAGGGACAGATCGGTACGACGGGGGGGATGCAGCAGAGCCTCCAGACGGCGAATCAGCACCTCAACCTGCTGGCGGGACAGAATGCCCAGTTGATGGGCCTGATCGCCAGCGCGCAGGCCAATGTTTCGGCCCAGCAGCAACAGGACGCCCTGGTCAATACGGCGGCGGCACAGACGGTGCAGCGACGTCTGCAGAATGACCACCTCAAGATCCAGCAATGGCACGATCAGTTGCAACAGACTGAAAATGGCCAGGGATGGGGCATCCTGACGGCACCGGGACCCTGACGCGCCATGTTGTTCCTCGACCCGTCCCTGATCGATCAGATGGCCACGGCCCTTCTGGAGGGCGGACGTCAGTTGCACGTCCGGATGAGCGGCGTGGCAGACAGCCTGTACGGTTCCCTGCTGGTTCTGACCTTTTCCTGGTCGACGGTGAACCTGTTGATCGAGTCGAGCGTGGGCGAGAGTTTGGGGGCCGTGCTGACCCACCTGATCCGCTTCATCTTTCTGGCGGGATTCACGCGCTGGTTCCTGGATTCCTATGATTTTGTCTTCTACGACGGGGTGTACCAGGGGTGCGTGACGCTCACCAGCGCCATCGCCGGACCGCAGGGACAGAGTCAGGGATTTGCCACGGCCTGGAGCGTGTTTGCCGATCTCATCGGGACGATCTGGGACGGGATGGTGTCCAGTCCCGGGCGCTATCTGGCGGGCGCCACCCCGTTGTCGAGCGCTTTCTGGGCGGCCCTGGGCGGCTGGGTGATCACCATGGCCTTTCTGTTCGTGGCCCTCTGTGTGTTTACCGTGGCCCTGACCCTGGTGGCGGTGATTCATATCATGGGGAATGCCCTGGCAGGTCTGGCGCTGGCCCTCGGCCCGTTTTTCATTCCCTGGCTGTTGTGGGAGAGTACCCGCGAGTTATGCCTGGGGTGGATCCGCTTCCTTTCCATCGCCTGTTTTTACCAGGTGGTGGCGGTGACGGTCCTGGTCATGGCCAAACCGGTGTTTGTCCTGATCCAGCAATGGATGATGGCGCAGTCCGGGGTCTGGACGCATGCCTCCCCGGCGGACAGCATGGCGCTGGCGCTGCTTCTGGTGGTCACCGCCAGCATCATTGCCCACCTCATGAGTCACGTCCCCCAGATCGCGGCATCCCTGATCGGGCACGGGCGGGTGGATACCGGTTTCGCCGGGCAGACCCAGCGCTTCATGCAGACCCGGATGGACCGGGCCAATGACTGGCTGGCCCGGCAGATCAAGAGTTATGGCAAGGCGGAAGTGGAGAAGACCCGGTCTTCATGAAACTGCGGCCCTACCTGCTGACGGACCGGGAATGGAGATCCCTGTGGATGGGGCTGCTCGAGCGGGCCGACTGGCCTGCGGAGGCCCGGCGCGATTATCCCGTGCCGGACGGGCTGCGCCAGGGTTTCCGGGGCCATTGTGCCTGGGTGCTGGCGATGGAAGCCTACGACCATCCCCTGCGCACGGTGTTCGGATTGGCGCTGGCGCTGGGCGAGGGCCTGCGCTGGGGCGGCGAAATGGTGGGGCGCTGGTTTTAGGGGGGGGCGGGGAAGGAGGCCAGGACCTGTTCCGGGTCCAGAAGATTGAGGCAGTTCAGGTGTCCCAGGGGGCAGGTGCGCTGGAAACAGGGGCTGCAGGGCAATTCCAGACGCAGGACCCGGGCCTGTGCGCTGAGGGGGGGGGTAAAGCGTGGGCTGGAAGAGCCAAACAGGGCCACCAGGGGGCGTTCCAAGGCGGCAGCGACGTGCATCAGGCCGGAGTCGTTGGTCACCACCCGTTGTGCCAGGGCCATCAGGTCCACGGCTTCCTCCAGGGCGGTGATGCCGCAGAGGTTCTGCAGGGGGGCGGAAACCCGCTGGGCGATCTCCTCGCCCACCGGACGATCCCTGGCGGAACCCAGAATCCATATTTGCCAGCCCTGTGCGATCCACTGTTGGGCGACCCTGGCAAAATGGGCGGTGGGCCAACGCTTGGCCGGGCCATATTCGGCGCCGGGACAGAGGATGGCGATGGGCTGGGCACGGGACAGTTGCAGTCGTTCCAGGGTCCGGGACTGGTTCTCTGGATCGATGACCAGACGCGGACGGGGCAGCGGTTCGGGGCATCGGCCCTGCGGATCGGCCAGGGACAGAAAGCGCTGCACCATGAGCGGCAGACGTTCGGGATCGAGGCGGCGGATATCGTTCAGCAACCAGCGGCGTTGTTCCCCGATGAATCCGGTGCGCTGCGGAATCCTGGCGAACCAGGGGACCAGCGCCGATTTCCAGGAATTGGGCAGAACGATGGCCTGATCAAAGCCCGCACGGCGTAACGTGCGTCCCAGTCGCCAACGCCCGGGCAGGTCCAGGCGGCCATGGGGAAAGGGGTGGTCGAGGAGGGCATCCACCTCGGGCATGCGCTGCAGTACCCCATGGGTCCAGCGCGGTCCCATCACCGTCAGGTGCACGTCAGGGGCGGCCGCGCGCAGGGCGGAGAAAAGGGGTTGAGCCAGGACGGCGTCGCCCACCCAGGCGGCGCCGACGATCAGGATCCGCTTCAATGGGCGGCAGGGGCCGGACCGCTCAGTTCATAGACCGTGCCGCAGTAGGGACAGGCCATCCGTCCGGTGCGCGCCACATCCAGAAAAACGCGCGGATGGGCGTTCCAGAGCGCATCCTTGGGCGGCGGACAGTGGAAGGGTAGGTCGGCGGCGGTGATCTGCACCGGAGGACGGGTGGGCGGGGTACTCATGTCTCAGTCTCCAAGAAAGGTCAGCCAGTCCCGATGCGCGGGCGCGCGCCCCTTGACGCAATCGAAATAGGCGGACTGCAGTTTTTCCGTAAGGGGGCCGCGGGCTCCGCGCCCGATGACCCGACGGTCGATTTCGCGGATCGGGGTGACTTCGGCGGCCGTCCCGGTGAAAAAAACTTCGTCAGCCGTGTAGAGTTCATCCCGGGAAATCCGTCGTTCAAGCACGGTGATCCCCATTTCCTGGGCCAACTGGATGATGCTGTCGCGCGTGATCCCTTCCAGCGCGCTGGACAGGTCGGGGGTATACAGGACTCCGCGCTTGACCATGAACAGGTTTTCTCCGGAACCTTCGGCCACGAATCCTTCCACATCGAGGAGCAGGGCTTCGTCGTAGCCATCGGCGGTGGCTTCGTTGTTGGCCAGGATGGAGTTCATGTAGTTGCCGCTGGCCTTGGCCTTGCACAGGGTGATGTTGGGGTGGTGGCGGGTGTAGGACGAGACCTTGACGCGAATTCCCTGTTGCAGGGCCTCTTCGCCCAGGTAGGCCCCCCAGGGCCAGGCGGCGATGGCGACATGGGTCTGGGCCCCGCGCGGGGATACGCCCATTTTTTCCGAGCCCAGATAGACCAGCGGGCGGATGTATCCTTCTTCCAGGCGGTTCTGGGAGACGACCTGGCATTGGGCGTCCATCAGGGTCTCCAGCGTGAAGGGCACGGGGATCTGCAGGATGTGCGCCGAACGGAGCAGGCGCTCGGTATGTTCGCGCAGACGGAAGACTGCCGTACCCTCCGCTGTCCGGTAGGCCCGCACCCCCTCGAAGACCGCCATGCCGTAGTGCAGGGAATGGGTGAGAACGTGGGTGTTGGCGGTACGCCAGGGGATGTATCGACCATCTAGCCAGAGGGTACCATCCCGGTCGGACATGGACATGAAAATGACTCCTGAACTGTAAACTTCCCATTCTAGCGGATGTCTTCTCCCGGCTCCAGAGGGACTGCCTTATAATGTGTCCCATGATCAGTCATCGGGCTTTACTTTTCCATTCCCGCCGCGCTCTGCTCTGGTTGACGGGGGGAGTGGTCCTGCTGTGCCTGCTCGCCTGGGGGGGGATGCAGTGGATCGTGCTGCACGACGTGGGGCGTTATCGGCCGCAGGCCATGGCCCTGCTGACCCAAGCCACGGGAAGTCGGGTGGAAGTGGGGAGACTTTCCTCGGGGGCGTTCCACTGGATGCCCACCCTGGTGCTGGATCATGTCGTCGTGTTCACGCCGCAAAACCAGCCCGGGATCACCATCAAACGTGTGCAGGCGCGCATCGATGTGCTGGATTTTCTGCGCGGCCAGGTGAATTTCGACCACCTGCAGATCGAAGAACCCCACCTGACGTTGCGCCGCAGCCCGGAGGGGCAGATGTTTCTGTCGGGGATCCTTTTGCCCCCTCCCGGACAGGGACCCAGCCCCTTTCTCGAATGGTTGACCCGGCAAGGGCAGATTCGTGTCCGGGGCGGCGAATTGGTCTGGCAGGATGATCTCCGCCATGCCCCTCCCCTGCGCCTGCAGGATATCCAGCTGGATTTGAGCAATGGCGGCGGGGTACATCGCTGGGATGTGACCCTGACGCCGCCCCACGCCCTCGCCAGTCCGCTCCATCTGGAGGGCCGGGTCCGGGGAACGGATCTGGGGCATTGGCCAGATTGGCAGGGCCGGGTACAACTGGATGCCCTCCGGGTGGACTGGGTCGCCTTGGCGCCCTGGGCGGAAGTGTTGAATGGGGTCCAGCAGGCACGGGGGGGGCTGCATGTGGTGGGCGAATTGACCCCCGCGCATGGCTGGGACCTGCATGCCGATCTGGATTTGCATCCCCTGGTCTGGCATATTCCGGGCGCGGAGCAGGCCCTCCTGGTCAACCGCTTGCAGGGCGAACTGACGATGCGCTGGCAGGGCGGCGTGCGCGCCTGGGCCCTGCATCAGGTGCGCCTGAGCGGGCCTTCCTTCGCACATTGGGTGCGTCCCCTGGAGGTGAGTTTTCATACGGACGGCACAGGCAACCAGATGGAGGCCTCCTGGGTGGATCTGGCGGTTCTGCACCCCTTCGTCAAGGTGCTGCCCCTCTCCCCCGAGCAACAAAAAATCTGGCAGGATCTGGCACCCAGCGGAGAACTGGAAGGTCTCCGCCTTACCTGGAAAGAGGGCGGGGTTCTTGCCGACTCCCTGGGGTTCCAGGGGACCCTGCATCATGTGTCGGTTCATGCCTGGCACGGCCTGCCTGCCCTGCAGGCCTTTTCAGGACAGGTGACGTGTGACGCGCAGGGGGGGCAGATCAAGGGGGCGGGGCTGGAGGCCCAATGGGACCTGCCCGACCTGTTCGTGGTTCCCCTCAAGGCGAATTCCTTCCGGGTGGATGCCCGGTGGCAGCGTCGGCAGGACCACCTGGCCCTGACGCTCAAGCAGTTGCAGGTAAGCAATGAAGATCTGACCGGTTCCGTCGAAGGCGATCTCGATGTGGGGCCTCAGGGGCCTGGGCAGGCGCACCTGAGCGGCAGTTTGACCCACGCGCGGCCGGATGCGGTATGGCAGTATCTGCCGCTGGTGATCCCGCGCCCGGCGCGTCTCTGGCTTCATCAGGCGCTGCAGGGCGGCGAAGCCAGTCCGGCGCAGTTTTCCGTGGCCGGCGATCTGTCCCGTTTTCCCTTCGTGGGGGATCAGGGCGGCACTTTCCGGGTGGACGCCCAGCTCCATGACGTCAACCTGAACTTCGATCCGGCCTGGCCCGTCCTCACCCATCTGGAAGGGACGTTGCAGATCCGGGGCGGCGAACTGCTCGTGCTGACCCAGTCGGGGGACGTGCTGGGCACGCACCTCGGCGCCGTACAGGCCCGTCTTCCCGACATGACGAAGCAAGACGCCGTGCTGCTGGTTTCGGGACAGGCGCAGGGACCGGTGCCCGCCGGCCTGGCTTTCATCCAGCACAGCCCCCTGAATGCCATGCTCGACCAGGCACTGGAGGGTTGGTCGGGAAAGGGGGATGGGCGTTTGACCCTGCAACTGGGCATTCCCCTGGATCAGCCCCAGAAAACCCGCGTGCAGGGAGATTATGAATTCCTGGGGGCGGATCTGGCGGAAGGGAGGCTGGGGATTCCCCCCCTGAGCAAGGTCAGGGGGCACCTCCTCTTCACTGAACGGGAATTGAATTCCCAAGGCCTGACGGCTCGCGTTCTGGGCGGGGATGCGGCACTGGAGTTTCACACGGACAGGCACGGGATTCTGCATCTCAAGGCCAGCGGACAGGGCGACTGGTCCCGGCTGCAGACGGTGTATGACGAACCCATCCTGAAAGATGTGACGGGGCAGGAGCCCTGGCAGGGAGAGTTTGCCTTTGGTCATGGGGGGGTGGACGCGCAACTCCAGACGCAGGGAAGTTATCTGGGCGAACCCTTTGCTTTTCAGTTGTTGGCCAAGCCGGAACGCGGGGTCGACCTGAAGTTTGCGGGGTCGACTTCCCTGGGCGCACTCCAGCGGCATTTCTCCTCCTTCTGGACCCGGGGCCTGGAAGGGCCGGTGAATTGGGAAGGCCATGTGCGTCTGCACGACCAGCACGTGCGCGCCGAGGTGCGGGGCGATGCCCTGTGGTTGGGGGGGCACACCACCTTTGTGGCGATCCGGGGCATCCATCATACCCTGCGGGCTTCCTTCGCCGGGCATATCGAAGCGACGGCCCTGCGGAAATGGACGGCATTGGCTCCGCTGGAGGCCTTGCAAGGAAAAACCGACTGGTCGGGGCGGCTGGAAAAGAGAGAAAACGAAGATCCTCAACTGTGGATCAACACGTCTCTGGTGGGCATGGCGCTGAATCTTCCGCAGCCGTTGCAGAAGGATGCGGCAACGGCCCGACCCCTGGAAATCCATGCCCAGTTATTCGGAGCGGGGCGGGAAGTCGAGGGGAGTCTGGGGGATCAACTGGCTTTTCAGGCACTGTATCGTGCCACAAAAACGGAACCGGAAGCGGGAGAGACCTGGCAACTCGAACGGGGGCGACTGTGGCTGGGAAAAGCGGAACCCCATGCGCCCCTGGACTCCGGTCTTTCCGTCGAAGGATCCTGGCCCATGCTGGATCTGACGGCCTGGCAACGTTATCTGGCGCACTGGAGCCAGAACGCGGAGACGGCTGCTCCAGCCGGCGAGAGCAGGGTGAGTCATGTCCATGTGAAGTTTGGCGCCGTGTCCTGGGCCGGGCGACTCTGGCCGGAAGTCGGCGTCGATGCCCGGGTCGAGGGGAAACAGTGGTTGATCCGGACCGAAGGGCGCAGCGTGGCCGGGGACCTGATCGGGATGCAGGGGGAACCGGGCCGTCTGACGGGGCATCTGGCGCATCTCGTCATTCCGGCGGGTTCCCCTCCCGGTGCCTCCTCCGGGGCAGAGGATCATTCCCGGGCCCTGGCTGCGCACATGCCCACGATGGACCTGCAGGTGGATCATCTGGCCCTGCCGGACGGGTTGGCGGGGCATGCACACCTGGTGGGCACCCAGGAGGGCGCAGGTATCTGGCATCTGCAGACCCTGACGCTGGTTTCTCCGGAAACCCAGATTCAGATGGAAGGGGTCTGGCAGGATCAGCCCAAGCCGCAAAATCACTACCAATGGGAAGTCAAGACGGAGGATCTGGGGAACCTCCTGGTCGGATTGGGGTATCCCGGGCTGGTGGCCCGTGGGCATGGGGAGGGGCACGGACATATCCAGTGGGACGGCGCGCTGGAAGACTTCGATCTGACGGGGCTGTCGGGGCACGCATCCCTGGATCTCAAGGATGGACAGTTCTCCAAGGTACAAACGGGGGGGCTGGGGCGTCTGATCAGTTTGTTCAGCCTGCAAACGTTGCCACGCCGGATCACCCTGGATTTCAACGATGTCTTTTCGGCAGGCTTTGCCTTTGATCATCTGACCGCAGACCTTGCCCTGGATCATTCCCAACTGGATACGCGCGATTTCGAGATGGTCGGACCCGCAGCCCGCGTCAAGTTGTTCGGGAAGGTGGATCTGGCCCATGAAACCAGCGATCTGACTGCCCAGGTGGCCCCCTCGGTGGAGGGCAGTGTGGCTTTGGCTTCCACCGTGGTGGGGGGGCCGGTGGTGGGGGCGGCTTCCTGGGTGTTGCAGAAGATCCTGGGCAACCCCTTTGACCAGGTATTGAGTTATGCCTACACGATTCAGGGACCTTGGGACGATCCTCGGATACAATCTGTGGGTCATCCTTGAATGACACAGTCCATAGGGAGAATGAATGATGAAGCGGGTTCTTGAAACGGCCGGAGGGTCCATCGATGCCGGGTTCGGCAAAGCGCGTCCCCTGCCGGGCAGTTTCCGGGTGGCGGCGATACAGATGGCCTCGGGCCCCCATCTCGATGCCAACCTGTGTGAGGCAGAGCGGCTGATCAAGATGGCGGCCGATGCCGGAGCGTCCCTGGTGGCCCTACCCGAGTTTTTTGCCCTGATGGGGATGCGGGATTCGGACAAGGTGGACATCGCAGAACCCTTCGGTCGGGGACCGGTTCAGGAGTTTCTGGCGCGCAGCGCACGCCGCTTCGGGGTCTGGCTCGTGGGGGGGACGGTGCCCCTCAAGGGGCATGACGACCGGCGCATCCGTAACAGTTGCCTGGTCTACGACAAAGAGGGGCATTGCGTGGCACGCTACGACAAGATCCATTTGTTCGAGTTTCAACGGGCTCAGGAACGTTATGACGAGGCACAGACCATCGAGCCGGGCGACGAGGTGGTGACCTTCGATTCTCCCTTTGGCCGGATCGGGTTATCCGTCTGTTACGATCTGCGCTTTCCGGAACTGTACCGCGCCATGGGCGAAGTGGACCTGATTTTCATTCCATCGGCTTTCACGGAAACCACCGGTCGGGCTCACTGGGAACCTCTGGTACGGGCTCGGGCCATCGAGAATCTGGCCTATGTCGTGGCGCCGGCCCAGGGCGGCTACCACATGAACGGGCGGGAAACCCACGGCGCCAGCATGATCGTCGATCCCTGGGGCGTGATTCTGGATCAGTTGGCGCGGGGGTCGGGGGTGGTGATGGCCGGCGTCAATCCCGTCCATCAGGCCGATCTGCGCAGTCAGTTGCCCGCCTTGTCCCGGCGCCGGGTTCCCTGGGAAAAAGGGCGGGTCTGATTGCATGGCGGCGCCTCATTTCATCTCGTACAGGAATATTTAGGATCATGTCCATGGACCCCATTTCGATTGCCAAAGCGACGTTGCTGGCACCGTTTGCCCTTGAAGAGGAAGATTTGTCCCGAACCCTGGGTTTGATGCTGACCCACGATGTGGATTATGCCGATCTGTATTTCCAGTATTCCCGCTCGGAAGGCTGGAGCCTGGAGGAGGGGGCCGTCAAGTCGGGGTCCTTCCATATCGAGCAGGGGGTGGGCATTCGCGCCATCAGCGGAGAAAAGACCGCGTTTGCCTATTCCGACGACATTCACAGGGAGGCGCTGGAACAGGCGGCCCGGGCCACGCGAGCCATCGGACGTTCCGGTCAGGAGGCGGTCTGTCCCCTGTTGCGTGCGAAACCACACCCGGCGGCACTTCTCTATGCCCCCCAGGACCCCCTGTCGACCTTGCCCGACGAAGCCAAGGTACGGCTTCTGGAGCGTCTGGAGGGAATGGCGCGCCGGATCGACCCGCGGGTCGTCCAGGTCATGGCTTCGCTGGCCGGCGAATACGAAGTGGTCCTGGTGGCGCGCAGCGATGGGGGATTCCAGGCCGATGTCCGCCCGCTGGTGCGGGTTTCCCTGCAGGTGATTGCCGAGCAGGGGGGGGTGCGCGAACAGGGTTCGGCGGGGGGGGGCGGACGCAGCGGCTACGAATATTTCAGTGACGCCATCCTGGAAGGGTATGCCCGTCAAGCCGTCCAGCAGGCCCTGCTCAACCTGGAGGCCCGCCCCGCCCCGGCCGGTACCATGACGGTGGTCCTGGGGTCCGGCTGGCCGGGAATCCTCCTGCATGAAGCCATCGGTCACGGCCTGGAAGGGGATTTCAACCGCAAGGGAACCTCGGCCTTCAGCGGACGAATCGGACAACGGGTCGCGGCTGCGGGCGTGACGGTGGTGGATGACGGAACCTTGCCGGGACGACGGGGCTCCCTGCAGTGGGACGACGAAGGCCAGCCGGGACAATGTACCCCGCTGATCGAGGACGGGATCTTGCGGGGCTATCTGCAGGATGGTCTGAATGCCCGCCTGATGAACATGGCGCCCACCGGAAACGGACGGCGCGAATCCTTCGCCCATCTGCCCTTGCCGCGCATGACCAATACTTACATGCGCAACGGAAATCGCCCGCCCGAGGAGATCCTTGCCTCCCTGGACCGGGGGATCTATGCGGTGAATTTCGGCGGTGGCCAGGTGGACATCACCAGCGGAAAATTTGTTTTTTCCATGTCCGAGGCCTGGTGGGTGGAAAACGGGAAATGCCTGTATCCGGTCAGGGGCGCAACCCTGATCGGCAATGGGCCGGATGTGCTCACCCGGGTCTCCATGATCGGTCATGATCTGGCGCTGGACCCCGGGGTGGGGGTGTGTGGCAAGGAGGGGCAAAGTGTGCCCGTGGGCGTTGGCCAACCGACCCTGCGCATCGATGGTCTGACGGTGGGCGGGACGGTCTAGCCCCCCCTTTGGTAGAATGTCGCTTTTGGCCAGTCGGGAATTCGGGAAATGAAGGATGTTTTACCAGAGAACGACGACGTAAGGGTTCAGGGCATCGAGGAATTGGTGACCCCGGACCAGGTGTTGCGCGAGATTCCCAGCACGACCGCCGCCGCCCGGGTGGTCTTCGACACCCGCCAGCAGGTTCATCGCATCCTCCATGGGGTGGATGATCGTCTGCTGGTGATCGTGGGACCCTGCTCGATTCACGATCCCATCGCCGCGCTGGAATACGCCCGGGGGTTGTTTCCCCTGATTCAGCACTGGCAGCAGGAACTGCTCCTCGTGATGCGGGTATATTTCGAGAAACCCCGCACCACGGTGGGTTGGAAGGGGTTGATCAACGATCCCGGACTCGACGGCAGTTTCAAGATCAATGAAGGCTTGCGGGTGGCGCGTCGTCTGCTGTTGGCCATCAACGAGATGGGGGTTCCCGCGGGGACTGAATTTCTGGATTTGATCACCCCTCAGTACCTGGCCGATCTGATCAGTTGGGGCGCCATTGGGGCGCGTACCACGGAAAGTCAGGTGCATCGCGAACTGGCTTCGGGATTGTCCTGTCCCGTGGGGTTCAAGAATGGAACCGACGGAAACCTGCGGATTGCGGTGGATGCCATCCGGGCGGCCCAGCAGCCCCATCATTTCCTGTCGGTGACCAAGGCGGGTCGTTCGGCCATCGTGGCGACGCGAGGCAACGAAGATTGCCACGTGATCCTGCGGGGCGGAAAAGCGCCCAACTATCAGGCGCTCCACGTGGAGGAGGCCGCCAGCCAACTGGCCCAGGGCGGCTTGAGCGCGCGCATCATGATCGATCTCAGTCATGCCAACAGCGCCAAAAATCCGGAGAACCAGGTGCATGTGGGGCACGATGTGGCGTTGCAGTTGCGCCAGGGCGAACAGCGCATCATGGGGGTCATGATCGAGAGTCACCTGCGCTCGGGGCGTCAGGATCTGGTTTCGGGGAAACCCCTGGTCTACGGTCAGAGCATCACCGATGGATGTCTGGCCATGCCGCAGACCGCGCACATCCTGGAAGAGTTGGGGATGGCGGTGCGGGCCCGGCGGGCCCGGGAAGACGAGGAGGAATGAACGATGGAACATGATTTTCACGTTCATGGCGCTCATGAACACGAACTGGAGCACGCGGCCCAGGGGCATGGAGGGACGGTGGCGCTGGCCCAGCAGGTGGCGATTTTTACGGCGATTCTGGCGGCGATCGGGGCCGTGGTCAGTTACCTGGGGGGGAATACGCAGAATGAATCGCTCATGCACAAGAATGAAGCGGTTCTCTACAAAGCCCATGCCAGCGATCAGTGGAGTTTTTATCAGGCCAAGAGCACCAAGGCCCATCTGATGTCCCTGGCGGCCCAGTTGGCTCCGGAAGACCGGCGGCGGGGTTATGCGGCCGATCTGGCGCGTTACGAGACGGAAAAGAAGGAGATCAAGGCGCGGGCCGAGGCTTTTGAGGCACAATCGCGCTACGAGAACGAATTGGCCGACAAGTATTTTCATCCACACCATGCCCTGGCGCTGGCCATGACCTTCATACAAATTGCCATCGCCCTGGCTTCGGTGACTGCGCTGACCCAGCGGCGCTGGCTGCTCTGGCCAGCCGGCGTGGGAGCGTTGGTGGGCTGTGGGCTGGCGGTTTGGGCTTATCTCTGAGGACGGGCGATGAAAACGGTATTTCTGGAATTTGAACAACCCATTGGGGAACTGGAATCCAAAATCGAGGAACTGCGTTTCATGCAGGAAGATTCGGCGGTGGATATCTCCCAGGAAATCGAACGGTTGCAAAAGAAGAGTCAGACCCTGACCAAGGATATTTATGCGGGCCTCAAGGCCTGGCAGGTGGCGCAGGTGGCCCGCCATAGCCAGCGCCCCTATACCCTGGACTACATCGAAGCGCTGTTTACGGGGTTTGAAGAATTGCATGGCGACCGGAGTTTTTCCGACGACCCGGCGATCGTCTGTGGGGTGGCCCGTTTTGGTGAACGCCCGGTCGTGGTGATCGGTCATCAGAAAGGACGCGATACCAAGGACCGCATCTACCGGAATTTCGGGCAGGCGCGTCCGGAAGGTTACCGGAAGGCGCTGCGTCTGATGCGTCTGGCCGAGAAATTCCACCTGCCGATTTTCACCTTTATCGACACGCCCGGCGCTTATCCGGGGATCGGGGCCGAGGAACGGGGGCAGTCGGAGGCCATCGGGCGCAATCTGCTGGAAATGGCGGCCCTGCAAACGCCGATCATCTGCACGGTGATTGGGGAGGGCGGGTCGGGGGGAGCCCTGGCGGTGGGCGTGGGCGACGCCACCTTGATGCTCCAGTACGGAATTTACTCGGTGATCTCTCCGGAGGGCTGTGCCGCCATTCTGTGGAAAACGCCCGAAAAGACCAGCGATGCCGCGGAAGCCCTGGCCATTACCTCCGCGCGTCTGAAATCGCTGGGCCTGGTGGACAAAGTGGTGGCGGAACCGCTCGGGGGGGCGCACCGGGATCCGGTGACCATGATGCAGAACCTGCGTCGTGCGCTGCAGGACACCTTGAAATCCCTGGATGCCCTGACCCTGGATGAATTGCTGGCGCGACGTCATGATCGCCTGATGGGGTATGGAAAGTTCAAGGAAAACCACTGATCCCCTGTCCCGGCAGGTGTCCCGGCAACTGACCGGATTCCTGCAACCGGGGCAACGTCTGGTGGTGGCCCTGAGCGGCGGACTGGATTCGGTCGTGTTGCTGCATGTGTTGCGCGGGCTCCAGTCCGAACTGGGCTTCCGTTTGAGCGCGGTGCACGTCAATCATCGACTTCAATCTGCGGCCAACGACTGGGCGGCATTCTGTGCGCGGTTATGTCAGCAGTGGCAGATCCCCTGCGCTGAATCTGTCGTGACGGTGACCCGGAAGGGGGGGGAAAGCCTGGAGGCGGTGGCCCGTGCCCGGCGTTATGAGGTTTTTGCCCGTCAGTCGGCGGAGTGGGTGGCCCTGGCGCATCATCAGGACGATCAGGCGGAGACCGTATTGCTGCAGTTGCTGCGGGGGGCCGGGTTGCCGGGGCTGCAGGCCATGCCTCAGCAGCGTTTGCTGGGTCCGGACGGACCGAGCCTGGTGCGTCCCCTGCTGGGGGTTCCGCGTGCCGTCCTGCAATCTTACGCCGAGGCACGGGAGCTGGACTGGGTCGAGGACCCCTCCAATCGGGATCCCCGTCATGCGCGGAACTTTCTGCGCCAGCGCGTGGGTCCCTTGCTGGACGAGGCTTTTCCGGCCTGGCGGGCCACATTGAGTCGCAGCGCGCGTCATCTGGCGCAGGCGCAGGCCGTCCTCGATGACCTGTCCGCCCAGGACTGGCAAGAGATTTCCGATGAACGGGGCCTGAAAGTCGCGGCATTGCAGCCCTTGACGGAGGCTCGTGCGCTCCATCTGCTGCGCTGGTGGATTCGGCAACAGGGGGCCCCCGCCTGCTCGGAACAGCGTTTGCAGGAGATTTTGCGCCAGGGCAAGGCACGTCCGGACCACCATCCGGAAATTCGCTGGGCCGGTTGGACCCTGGTGCGGCGTCAGGGATACTGGCGGATTTCGCCCCCTGCCGGGCAGGAGTTTTCCTGATCCATCCGGGAGGACGGGCTGCGTTTTCTTTGGGCTCATGATAGAATCGAAGGGTTTTCCCTATACTTTTTTGGAGTCCCTGTATGTCCCTCGAGAGAACCCTATCCATTTTGAAACCGGATGCCGTTGCCAAGAACGTGATCGGTGAGATTTACACCCGCTTTGAAAAGGCGGGCCTCAAGGTGATAGCGGCCCGCATGGCCTGGCTGTCCCAACGGGAAGCCGAGGGCTTTTATGCCGTCCATCGCGAACGTCCCTTTTTCAAGGATCTGGTTTCATTCATGATTTCCGGGCCGGTGATGATCCAGGTACTGGAAGGCGAAAATGCGATCCTCAAGCATCGCGACCTGATGGGCGCCACCGATCCCAAAAAAGCGGCTCCTGGCACGATTCGTGCGGATTTTGCCGAAAGCATCGACGCCAATGCCGTCCATGGTTCTGATGGTGCAGAGACTGCCGCGGTTGAAATCGCTTACTTTTTTCCGGCCGCCCAGATTCATTCCCGTTGATTTGATGAACGATGACCATCAACCTGTTGGGCTTGAACCGCGCTGAGCTCACCCAGTTTCTGACAGGATTGGGGGAGAAGCCTTTTCGCGCCCGGCAGGTGATGCGCTGGATTCATCAGGAAGGCGTGGCAGATTTCGGCCAGATGACCGACCTGTCCAAAACGGCCCGCCAACGTCTGGCAGAACACGCCCATGTGGAGGTGCCCGCCCTGGTTTCCGAGCAGACGGCCGAGGACGGGACGCGCAAGTGGGTTCTCTCTCTGGGCCCCGGGAATGCCATCGAAACGGTTTTCATTCCCGAAGCCCACCGCGGGACGCTGTGCATCTCCTCCCAGGTGGGCTGTGCCCTGGAATGTTCTTTCTGTTCCACCGGGCGGCAAGGGTTCAATCGCAACCTGACGACCGCCGAGATCGTCGGACAGGTCTGGTGGGCCAACCAGGCCCTGGGCGCCAACGAGTCGCATGAACGGGTCATCAGCAACGTCGTTCTGATGGGCATGGGCGAACCCCTGCTCAATTATGACGCGGTGGTGGCGGCCCTGGATATTCTGCTGGACGATTTTGGCTATGGATTGTCGCGGCGCCGTGTGACTCTGTCCACCTCGGGCGTGATTCCTGCCCTGGATCGTTTGAGCGAACGTGCTCCGGTGGCTCTGGCGGTCTCCCTGCACGCCCCCACCGACGAGTTGCGCGACCAACTGGTGCCGATCAACCGGAAATATCCCCTTGCAGCCCTGATGGCGGCCTGTCGGCGTTATCTGAAGGCCGCGCCCCGTGATTTCATCACCTTTGAGTATGTGATGCTGGCCGGGGTCAACGATTCCGACCAGCAGGCACGGCAATTGATCGATTGTGTGCGGGACGTCCCCTGCAAGTTCAACCTGATCCCCTTCAATCCCTTTCCGGGGTCCGGGTATCGACGCTCTGCACCGGAAAGAATCGCCCGTTTTCGTGACCTCCTCATGGCTGCGGGGCTGGTCGTGACGGTGCGCAGGACCCGCGGGGATGACATCGATGCCGCCTGTGGTCAGTTGGCGGGAAAGGTGGTGGATCGCAGCCGGCGGCACGAAAAACGCGAGGAAGAGCGGATATGAATCAGGAAAGTGGCGGACAGTCCCACGTTGGGCAAAGCCTCACCGCACTGCGCGAGCAGAAGGGGCTCACGCTCCAGGACATGGTGCAGCGCCTGCGTTTTTCTCCGCACCAGTTGCAGTTGCTGGAAGCGGGCGACTACGATGCCTTGCCCGACATCATGTTTGTGCGTGCGCTGGTGCGCGCCTATGCCAGTCAACTGGGAGAATCTCCTGCCGCCCTGCTGGCCCAACTCGAGCGGGAGCGGCAGGATGCACGCCCCCCGCACCTCGTGCCGCAGACTTCCCCGCCTGTTCAGCCCAGGAGACAGCGACCCTGGGGCCGGGAAATTTCGGCTTCCTGGAAACAGGTGCCGCGTGCGTTCCCGGTGGGGGTGCTGCTGATCGTGCTTATTCTGGGCGCAGCTGGCGTGGCGGGTTGGCAAACGGGCGTTTTTTCGGGAAAGAATCCCCTGGAAGCGACCACCGTGGCGCATCCATCTTCCCTCCGGTCTCCTTTTTCCAATGCACTTCCTCCCCTGGAATCCACACCCGTCCAGGCAGAACCGGCGCAACCCCTTCCTGCCGGGAAACTCTCTGAAGAAGACAGGCTGCCCCGGTCGTCCGCTGCTTCCCCCGCGCACCCTGTGCCGCCACAGGGATCGGTGACGGGGCAGCCATGAGCAGCTCCATGCAGGAAGGGATCCAGCGGCGCCATTCCCGTCCGGTTCAGGTCGGGTCCCTGTGGATTGGCGGGGATGCACCCATCGTCGTGCAATCCATGACCAATACCGATACGGCGGATTTCGAGGCGACCCTCCAGCAGATCCAGGCCCTGGCCCAGGCAGGCTCGGAACTGGTGCGGGTGACCGTGAATACGGCAGAAGCCGCCCGCCAGGTTCCTGCGCTGCGCCAGGCCCTCGACCGAACGGGATATGCCGTTCCTCTGGTGGGGGACTTTCACTTCAACGGACACAAACTGTTGAGTGAGTTTCCCGAGTGTGCCCGGGCGCTGGCCAAATACCGTATCAATCCCGGCAATGTCGGGCAGGGTTCCCGGCGCGACGAGCAGTTTGCCCGGTTGATCGAACTCGCGCGGACCCATGATAAACCGATCCGGATCGGCGTGAACTGGGGCAGTCTGGACCCCCAGGTCATGGCCCGCTTCATGGATGAAAATGCCCGTCTGGCCGAGCCCCATCCGGTTTCCCGGGTCATGCGCCAGGCGCTGGTGGCTTCGGCACTGGAAAGTGCCGCGCAGGCAGTGGCCTGGGGTTTGGCGCCCGAGCGCATCGTCCTGTCCTGCAAGGTGAGCGGGGTTCAGGATCTGATCGCCGTTTACCGGGATCTGGCCCGGCGCTGTGACTACCCGCTGCACCTCGGTTTGACGGAAGCCGGCCTGGGGAGCAAGGGGATCGTGGCCTCCACGGCGGCCCTGGCTGTGCTGTTGCAGGAAGGGATCGGGGATACCCTGAGGGTATCGCTGACGCCGGAGCCCGGCGGCGACCGCACCCTGGAAGTTCGGGTGGCCCAGGAGATTCTTCAGTCCCAGGGGCTGCGCGCTTTTGTGCCTCAGGTGACGGCCTGTCCCGGATGCGGGCGAACCACCAGTACCTATTTCCAGTCCCTGGCCCAACAGATCGAGGCTTACCTGCGCCGTCAAATGCCCCTCTGGCGGGATCGGTATCCGGGCGTGGAGCATCTGCAGGTGGCGGTGATGGGGTGTGTGGTCAATGGTCCTGGCGAAAGCAAGCTGGCCGATATCGGCATCAGCCTTCCCGGTTCGGGCGAGCGTCCGGTGGCCCCCGTCTATGTGGATGGAGAAAAGACCGTAACGCTCAAGGGCGAACGGATTGCAGAAGAGTTTCAGGCGCTGGTGGAGACCTATGTGGCTCGGCGCTACGGAGTGGGTACATGAAAGGTGAACAGTTTCAGGCTGTCCGCGGGATGAACGACGTCATCCCGGGGGTGAGCGAGCAGTGGGCTTTTCTCGAGGAAGAAATTCGCCAGTGGTTGCGTGCTTACGCGTATCGGGAGGTCCGGTTCCCCGTGGTGGAACCCACCGGTCTGTTCGTCCGTTCCATCGGGACGGCAACGGATATCGTGGAAAAGGAGATGTACAGTTTCGTGGATTCCCTCAACGGGGAGGCCTTGACCTTGCGTCCCGAAGGAACGGCTTCCTGCGCCCGGCTGGTCATCCAGCATCATCTGTTGCACGCCGGACCTCAGCGACTCTGGTACATGGGCCCCATGTTTCGCCATGAACGTCCCCAGAAAGGACGCTACCGGCAGTTTCACCAGTGTGGCGTGGAAGCGATGGGTTTTGCCGGCCCCGAGATGGATGCCGAACTGATTCTCATGACCGCCCGGCTCTGGCAGCGCCTGGGACTGAGCGATGTTTCCCTGCACCTCAATACCATTGGGTCCAGTGCCACTCGGGCGCGTTACCGTACGCGCCTGCAGACCTATTTTTCGGCCCACGCGGATCGTCTGGACGAGGACTCGCGGCGACGCCTCGCCACCAACCCCTTGCGTATCCTGGACAGCAAGAATCCGGCCATGACCGGGCTGATCGAGAATGCCCCCCGACTGATGGATGATCTGGATGAGGAATCCCGCGTTCATTTCGAGACCTTGCAAGGGCTGTTGCAGCAGAATGGCGTGGCGTATCAAATCGATCCGCGTCTGGTGCGCGGGTTGGACTATTACAATGCCACGGTGTTTGAATGGATGACTCCCCTGCTGGGGGCCCAGAGCACCATCTGCGGCGGGGGACGGTACGATGGGCTGCTGGAGCAGTTGGGCGGGAAACCTGCTCCGGCCTGTGGTTTTGCCCTTGGAATGGAGCGGCTCCTGGCTTTGCTGGAACAGCAACCGCACTGGGCGCAGCGATTCGGCGTTCATCCCGGGGTGTATGTCATGCACCAGCGGCAGGAAGCCTGGGCCCTGCGCGTGGCCGAGACGCTGCGTTCCTCCGGGTTGGACGTGCACTTTCATGCGGGCGGAGGAAATTTCAAGTCCCAGATCAAGCGTGCCGACGCCAGTGGTGCGGGGTGGGCCATCATTCTGGGCGAAGAGGAGGCGGCGCACCAGAAGGTTTCGCTCAAGCCGTTGCGTGGTCAGGGTGCCCAGTCGACACTGGATGTCATGGAAGCGATCCAACAAATCAAGTCAAGTGAGTGAATCCATGTACGATCTCGAAGAACAGGAACAAATCGATTCTCTGAAAGCCTGGTGGCGCCAGTATGGCAAGTGGGTGATGGTGGGGACGGCGGCAGCCCTGCTGGGGGTCGGCGGATACAATGGCTGGCTCTGGTACGGACACCGTCAGGACAAGGAAGCCGGACGCGCCTTTGAAGCCATACGGGTGGCTGCCCGCACGGGAGCGGTGACGCCCACTCTGGGGGCTGCCCGCGCCTTGCAGTCTCAGCAGCCCGACAGCGCCCTGGCTACCCGGGGCGCCCTGATTGCTGCGGCGATCTGCCATGCTCAGGGCAAGGACGGTGACGCCCAGGGAGAACTGGAGTGGGTTGTTCAGCATTCCCGGGAACCGGCCCTGGTTGATCTTGCGCGCTTGCGCCTGGCGGGGCT